>CAXUOL010000064.1:0-16348 GCA_964252435.1 uncultured Nostoc sp. | reverse complement strand
ACCCTCCCCGTATGTATTGGGGAGGGAACTAGATTCCTGTTTCCCCCCAATGCATCGGGGGGATTAAGGGGGGTAATTCGACTTGTGTGTACAGAGACAAGGAAGAAACTTGTCCCCCTTGTCTCCACTCTCCACATCTACTTCTAAATAGGGCGATTGTTTTCTAATCCTGGTATTTGTTTAGAAAACAATTCATTAGAGTTAACCTGACCATCTGAAACAACAGAACGTATGCCTTCTAAAGCAGCAGGAATGGAACGCGGATCTATAAAAATCACCTTACTGCTATCGCTTTTACCAATTGTCGCGCCCATATCGAGATAACCCAAGGCAAACAGAACTTCCACTGCTTTATTGGCATTGGGGTTAGTGTGGAGTTTTTGGGCAATAATTTCTGATGACTCTGCAATCGCCTGGGCTTTTAAAACCTGTTGCTGACGTTCTGCTTGAGCTTTCAGAACGATCGCCTTTTGTTCGGCTTCCGCTTGCAAAATTACCGATTTTTGACGAGCTTCCGCATCCAAGATTTGCGCCTCAGCTTTACCTCTGGCGCTATTGACAGCAGCTTCGCGATCGCCTTCAGAAGTTAAAATTGCTGCCCGTTTGCGTCGTTCTGCCGACATTTGCAATTCCATCGATTCACGCACTGCTTGAGACGGAATAATATCTCGCAGTTCTACCCGTGTCACTTTCACACCCCAAGGATCGGTAGCAACATCCAAATCCTGTAATAAAAGTTCACTGATGTGGGAACGAGCAGTAAAAGTTTGATCCAACTCTAGTTGTCCCATTTCAGCGCGAATTTGAGTCAGCACCATATTTACCATTGCCGCCTGGAGATTTTCTACCTTGTACCAGGCTTTTTCCATATCCACAATGCGCCAATAAAACACTGCATCCACCTCAATGCCAACGTTATCGCGGGTGATGCACTGTTGGGGAGGAATATCTAAGACTTTTTCTTTGATAGTTTCTCGGTAGACAACTCTATCTAAGAAAGGAACAACAAAGTTTAGTCCTGGTTCCAGTTTTTTGTTATAACTACCCAATCTTTCCACCAAAGCTTGATTACCCTGATTGACGACTTTCACAGAACCTGCGACAGCAGAACCACCAAGAGCTAAAAATACTAGTAAAAAGAACTGTTCCATTGTAAATCTCCTAATTTTTAATAAAGGGAGTGGGGAGTAGGAAGTGGGGGATGAGGGGGATAGATAACTCTTAACTCCAAACTCCTAACTCCAAACTCCTAACTCCAAACTCCTAACTCCTAACTCCTAACTCCTAACTCCTAACTCCCCACTCCTCACTCCCCATTCACTAAGAATTCAACAAATTTTCCGGTACAACAATCAAAGTAGTACCTTCCCTCCGAACCACATAAACTCTTTGATGGGGTGGTATGGTAAATTTGTCATCGTCACATCTTGCTTGCCAAGAATTTCCCTCATACCGCACCCGCCCTGTTTTCCCAGGCAGAATTTCTGTTAAGGTTTCAGCTATAACTGCATCCCGAATTTTTGATTTGCGTTGTCTTGGTTGCAAAAACCGACGAGAAAGCACGATTAGTACTGTGGAAAGCAAAAGCCAAACCACAATTTGCAACCATACACTTCCCATACCCACTCTAGACAGCAGCGCCACCACAAAAGCGCTAATTCCCATCATGAAGGCGACAAACGCCGATGGTAAGAACAGTTCTGTTAAACACAAAACTGCTCCTGCCATCAGCCAGATTAAGGTAAAACTTGGCATAGCGCCATCCTAGTCTCTACATTATTGACGTAAATGCATTTCTACGATTAGATACAGCCAGACGTAAGTTATTTACAGAAAACAAAACTGGGTATTTCTACCAATAATTTTGCCTAATTTCAGTAACAAGGTGTAACTAGCAGTACACAAGTTCAGTTTATTCTAGCCTTCAATTCATTGCCAGCTAAAGTTAATCGAAGTTTATGTATAAAGAAGAATTCAGAACTCAAGAGTCAGGAGTCAGTATAAATTCTGTAGACTCTTTGATAAATATTGGTTTAAAACTTTGCCCCTTGTAGGCAAAATAAGTATTAGATATTACCATTCTCAAACTCTATCCCTTTTTGGGTAGAGTATTCTGAATTCTGACTCCTGAATTCTGACTCCTAAATTCTATTTTATGATTTCTACTCAACTGATAATTTTTTGTATAAATCCACGCTGTAATAGCCCCGTTAATCCGATGGGAGATAGCGTTTGTGCTAGTTGCCAAACTCCTTTAGTTCACCGCTATCTTTGGGCGACTGGCTCATTGTCTGCTCAAATCCCACTAGGCACAAAGGTAGCAGACAGGTATGAGGTGATTAAACAACAGATTTGGCTGGATACTCAACCGGGACTGCCGCCAGATGTACCTGAAGAATTGCCAACGGAAGTAATTCCTTATTTACAGTTATATCAAGAGCGGTTGCATCTGCCCCAGGCTTATGGGTTTGTTAGTAACCTTGAGGAAGATACAACTGATATTCTCTTATTGGAAAATGCGCCGATAGATAAGACAGGAAATATCTATCCAACTATTGTTGAGGCTTGGGAAGAAGCAACGGCAGTACGGCAAGTTTATTGGCTGTGGCAAATTCTCCAACTTTGGACACCTCTAGCTGAATTGGGACTTAGCCTCAGTTTACTAGTAGCAGAGAACTTGAGAGTCGAAGGTTGGTGTGTGCGACTGTTGGAACTCTACCAAACACCAGATGATGAAAAGCTGAGTTTACAAAATCTGGGGGAATGTTGGCAGTTTTGGGTAGTTTCTGCAAAGGCATCAGTAGCCAAAGGGTTACAGAACATTGTCCAGCAGATGTGTGAAACTGAGATTGAGTTAGAGGCGATTAATATTCAACTCAATAATTTATTACTAGCAGCTGCCGCCGAATTGCCATTAGTCTTAAAGGTGGCAGGCTCTACAGATATTGGACCAATGATGGCGCAAAATGAAGATGCTTGCTATCCCAATAGTTTGAGTGATTTAGATGAACCTTTATTGCGCCACTTGTCGATTGTTTGCGATGGCATTGGCGGGCACGAAGGCGGTGAGGTTGCGAGTCAGTTGGCAGTGCAGTCTGTAAAGTTGCAAATTCGCGCTTTACTAACTGAGGTGACAGAACAAACTGTACTTTTTCCACCTGAGTTGTTGCAGGAACAATTAGAAGCAAGCTTACGGGTGGTAAATAATCTAATTTGTGCCCGCAATAACGAACAAAAACGCCAAGGCAGAGAACGCATGGCTACAACTATTGTTATGGCGTTGCAAGTTCCGCAACGAGTCCAGACAAGTACTGGGTGGCAATCAAATAATACCCATGAGCTTTACTTGGCTAATGTTGGCGATAGCCGTGCCTATTGGATTACTCGCAATTATTGCCAGCTACTGACAGTAGATGATGATGTGGCAACGCGAGAAGTCCGCCTTGCTAAAAGCTTGTATCGAAAGGCACTTTTCAGACCAGATGCGAGTGCCTTAACTCAAGCATTGGGGACAAGAGATTCAGAATCTTTGCGTCTCAAGGTTCAGCGATTTATTCTGGAAGAAGATGGCATCTTGCTACTATGTTCTGATGGTTTAAGTGATAATAACTGGGTGGAACAATCTTGGCAAGATTATGCAATACCCGTGTTAACAGGGCAAATGACAGTTGAAGATGCTGTCCGCAACTGGATTAACTTGGCAAACGAAAAAAATGGGCGTGATAATACATCGGTTGTTCTCACTTATTGCCGTGTCTCTCCAGAATACTTAGTACCTGTGACTTTGGCGTTGCCAGAAGAGATTATAGAAGCAGAAATACAGGAAGAAGAACAAGAGGAACTAAAGGAACTAGAAGAACCAACTTCTTTTACAGAAAGTTCGCAAGCTTTGCTAGATTTGGATCTAGATTTGGATCTTTCAGAAGAACCACCTCTGGTCCCAGAAATTTCACCAACTTTAATTACAAAACCGAAGCGGAGTAAACCTTTGGTAATGCTGGGGGGAGTGTTGGCGTTGCTTGTGGGGGGTACAAGTCTGGGATTATTTGCTTGGTGGCAAATTAATCCTCAAGGATTACAGCAGATGTGTCGGCAACTTCCCCAAAAAGTGCAGTCAGTGTGTCCGATTGGGAAATAGGTTATCCCGAAATGTTCTAATGTTGATGAGGAATATTCCAGTATTGATAAGGAATATTGTAATGTTGATGAGAAATATTAGAACATTCCTTATGGATATTGTAATGTTGATGAGGAATATTGCAGCATTGATAAGGAATATTGTAATGTTGATGAGAAATATTAGAATATTCCTTATGGATATTGTAATGTTGATGAGGAATATTGCAATGTTTGGGAGAAACATTATTGCAATACTCATCATGATCGTGATGGGAACGCCGCGACAAATATTAGAGCAGAAGGTATCAGAATGCTTGCACTGAGCGGTGTCGAAGTGATAAAGGCGGAAGGTTCAGCCGTCTCTGCTGTAGGAGGGGTGGTAAGTCCTAATCTTGGGCGAAAGTCTAAGTTTAGGCACTCCCCCGTGATTACAGAAGCCCAAACTGTACAAGGCAAGCTCCAAGTCAGTGTGGGTAGTTCACGTTAAAATCTTTTCTTGATTAACATTGCACATAAGACGACCAAACTTCCAACAATGGTGCTAGGTTCTGCAACAGGCTGCACACTTACTAGCTCAAAGACTGGTGCTGACTCAGTTGTATCACTAATTGTTCCTGCAAAAGCACCTATCCCAACAGAACTAGTTTTACCATCAGCAGACCAAAAGGTTGTTCCTTTACTTGTAGAACCCGAAATTAAGCGAACTTGCTCTGTGGAAAATTGCCAGGTATATACATCTTTAAAATCAAATCTAGTAAAACCAAATCTAGGTACTTTTTCATTTCCTGACCAAGCTAATGAAAAATCTGTAATCTCAGTTTCGGAAATAATCCTGTTACCATCTAAATCTTCTCCTGAAAAGCTCCCAGTTACTATTCCACCTTGTGACCAACCACCTTGAGTAAAATTAAAACTGACAGCACCCGCGCTCCCTTGACTCAAAATATTGAATACAGCAATGATTGTGGCAACTGCTAAAGTTTTTTTCAATTGGTAAGCCATAAAACTTTTTTTCTAATTGATAGGACTTTTGCAAAACTTTGCTAAAGGAATATTTAGCAACACAGATGATACTCACGAAGATTTAAAAACGATATTAAAAGAAAACTTTCATATTTATGATATCCATATTGTAGTAGATTCTGTGGCTTTTTTTGTGCGTCGGAAGTAAATCAATTCCTTGGCTTTAAGCACAACTGATACTAAGTTGTATTCCGTTATAGTAGTTTGGATCTGCTGAGATTGCTTCCTTCCGCTCTGCTCCAGTCGCAATGACAGAATACTACTATTTTTGACAGCAACTTGGTATGAACAGCCTTAACTCTTGGCTGATATCTGGTGCGATCGCTCCTGTGCTTTTCTCTCTTCTTAGCTGTGCGATCGCTTGAAGCTGCCATTCATGCGATTATCAAAAGGCAGCAGTTGTCGGGTGAACGAAAAAAAGTGTGAAGAAGAGAAAATGGTTAGCGGGTTCTTCGCTGAAGCACGGTGTTGACTGTTTAGTTTCCTTCCTATGGCCCACCTAAGAGTGAATAAGGCACATAACATCCTGGCTCAACGAGCATAAATACCGCTGTTGGTGTGTCTTGTTTTAGACGGCTTTCTACAAACAGCGGACGTGACGCACCCAGCAGTGTAGGAATAGACCCAACCCGTTCAAGTGGCCACCATCCTTTATTGATTAAATCTGTTTGTGACCTGCAATTTAGAGTTTTTCCATACATATAATCCCGCTCACATTCCAGAGACCCGACGTAGCTACGCTGACCGTATGGAATTGTACAAGGAATGCCGTTTCGTCCGGGCAAGGCATAACCGTGTTGCCGAAGGACACGTGGTAGGAACATGGCTGACAGTACGGAAAATGCCAGGATTCCTGCACCAAAGCGTAAAACAGTTCTGTTAATAGCCATAAAGTCTTAACCAGGCAAATAGAGGTCAATCAGCGCATTTTCCGCGATTACAGACGGAAAGATCAATCTATAACGGGACTTGAACAAAGTTCAAGCCCAAACAAACCCTAAACGCTTTAGGTGTAAGGCAAATACGTCTGTGTTCTCCTGTAGCCAACCAACAAAACGATAAGATATAGCTGTTCTAAACGCTGATAAAGCTTCAGTAAATGTATTCAACAGTTTATTTGCCCAGCGCCGTCTTAAACCTCCGGTTAATTGTTGCCAAACAATAAAAATACAGTTGGGGTTAGAGTAATGGCGATCGCAAATGGTAAAGGGAATGGCACAGTATCACATTTAGATAGGTTGCCGCAGTTGTCTTTGCATTGACTCATCTCCCTCTTACGAGGCTTTGGGTTTGACGAACTTGAGGGTCATGCGATCGCTTTCCCCAATGGTGAGGAAGCGTTGCCTGTCTTTTTCACCTTGGCTCAAGGTTGGAGGTAGTGTCCAAACTCCGCCCGGATAGTCTTTAGTATCTTTTGGGTTGGCGTTAATCTCTGATTTGCCTACCAATTTGAAGCCAGCTTTCTCTACAGCAGCAATTACCCCATCTTCAGACATATAGCCTGTTTTAATACTCTCTTGTAAAGAAATTCCCTTAAGTCCGCGGTGTTCTTCCACCCCTAAGATGCCCCCTGGCTTGAGTGCTTTGTAAGCTGCTGCATAAACCTGCTCGGCATAGCCAGCTTTCGCCCAGTTGTGAATATTGCGGAAAGTAACAACCATATCCACAGAGTTTTCTGGGGCTAAGGTAAGTTCATTTGGGGGATTAATTTGGGCTACTTTGACTTTACCAAAAACCTCTGGATTAGCTGCCAGTTTCTCTTGCAAAGCCAGAGCGGGTTTACTTGTGCTAGGAGTAAAATTAGTAACTATGAGTTGTCCCTTGGGTGCTAGAAATGGGGCTAATATCTCAGTATACCAGCCGTTTCCTGGCCACAATTCAACCACCGTCATATTTGGGCGCAGACCGAAGAATTCGAGAGTCTGGGCTGGGTGGCGGTACTTGTCTCGAAGGCGATTCTGCTCTGAGCGATGACTGCTGGTGAGTATGGTTTGGAGTGTGGTTGTGCCATTGAATGTCGCTTTTTCGCTCTCGTTAGCTAGAGCATTGGGAGATATCACAGATGCCAATACAAGAATTGCTAAAGTCAGGGCTTTCAGCAAGCCTTGGCGGGGGATGAGATTTTGTGTAAATTTCATAGCTGTTGTTTTTATTTTCCCTTTCAGCATAAGGGTTAATAGCGTAGCGATCGCACACCAACTCACTACAACCACAAATCAACTCTATCGATTGACACTAGTTATTAACGAAGCCAAATAGCGATGTCTACGACGGGCTATTCGGCGTCGCCAAAAGCCACATCCTTGAATAAATAATCGCTTCAATAGTCCCTAGCAACTTAAAGCTAGGAACTAACTACTTTCGCTTTGTAAACTGAATTTACTGATTTAGCAGTCCGATAGCCATCTCAAGGTGCATTTTAGCTTTGTGCAAGTTTAGTAAACTCTCTTGGTCGTATCGGTCAGGGTAGCTCATAGCCTTGCGCTCTAAAGTTATCCGAATTAGTGCTGCTTGTTCATCAGTGGGGGAGTTCATCTCATCTACGACCCCTTCGAGGAATTGAATAACACCAAAGCCTGGTGATTTTAACCCTCTTCCTTGCCTTAATTGCGAGAGTGCTATCTGTGGGAATGCCATCAAGGTGACAATCCAACTAGTCTTGTATCCTCCATTCCCAGTAGGCTTTAATCCGTAACGCCTACATAAGTCTCTCAATTCAGCAGTGGTTTTGATTTCGAGTTCTGACCTTGTGAACATAAAATAGAATTACCCATTTGTAAAAGTGGTATCGGTGGTGAACTGTTTTGACAGACGCGAACACCACCGATCTAAAACTTTATCTATATGTTCACGTATCGTTCAAGCTATATTTACATCTCTCAACAATGCCTAACCCTAAAGGTAATCCAGAAAATTTAAAACCACTTAAATCTGATAGAGAAGAACCGCTAACACAAAATCTTAATTTTCGTGTCACCGAAAAAATGAAGGAAGAGGTAAAGGCACAAGACGACCCTCCTGAATTCTGTAGAGAAGCTATTCAGAAAGCACTGGATGAGAAAAAAGGGAAGTAATGAAAAGTTGTTGCACTAAACTCCAACAACTTTTCTAAATTCATCAAAAACTTTTAGGCTTATTTTTTCTTACCTCGCCAAGTGCAGATGTACGCGCAAAATTCCTTGAATTACCTGTTGTACAGCTTCTTTACTCAAGCTGCCATCTACCCGAACAATTCGTGAGGGATGGGAGGCGGCTAAATGTGCATATCCTTGCTGAACGCGGCGATGAAAAGCGATTGTCTCCTGTTCAATGCGGTCTAGTCCTACTTTATCTGAGAGTTTGCGGGCTAGTCCTACTTCGACATCGACATCTAGCCAAATAGTTAGATCGCTTTCTAAACCACCAGTAGCAATATTATTAAGCTGATTGATTAAACTCATATTCAGACCGCGACCATATCCTTGGTAGGCAATGGTAGAGTCAGTGTAGCGATCGCATAAAATATATTTCCCAGCTGCGAGATTTGGTTTGAGTTCTTGTTCAACGTGTTGCGCTCTGTCAGCAGCATACAACAACAGTTCTGTCACTTCTGCAACTGGCTCTCCCTGAGCGGAGCCGAAGGGTTTATCTTCTGACTTTTCTAGTAGCAAGCGGCGAAGATGTACACCTAACTCTGTTCCCCCTGGTTCACGAGTTACCACCACAGAAACACCTAGACTTTCCAACCACTCAGAACAAAGCTGCATTTGGCTGGTTTTGCCACAGCCTTCCACCCCTTCAAATACAATTAATTTCCCACCCATGCTTTTTTGTTCGCTGCAATAAACTGATTCGCTGACGTTTCATCAGATCAAGAATAGCGCGAAGTGTAAAATTCACCTGCGATCGCAATTGCAGTCTATGATTTAGTTACCTGAAAATTACTGTCATTTAGACGGTATAGTATCTCGCCAGCCTTCGGCACAAGCAAGATGCCTTCATCTTCTCGATTAGCCCATTCAGTGGGTCGAATAGTCGCGGGGTGACGATAGTTCAAGTTATGAGCAGCACAGCGTTCAGCAGAAATGCCAGTAGCTAAAGTCACGCGAATCCGCGCTTGTTCTCCTTTTATCGGATCAAAAGTACCCATCCCTTTTAAGTGAGTACTATGGGCTAGCACTCCAGCAGGATACTTTTGGAATTTATGCCACTGTTTGAGAAAGTAATCCCGCACATGATAGCCAACTTGGGAGAGAATTTCGCCGTGTGTGTAGCTAAACTCGGTAATATGAGGAGCATATATAATTACCTCGCCTCCATCGGCTACTACTGGCTCTAGCTTGTACATTCCTTTAGCTGCTGTCCAAATGTCATCATACATTTGGGGCATGACTGAAAGCACTTGTTTAAAAGACCGATCTACATATTTAATATGCAGTTTAGCTGATAGTTTTGCAGCAGTTTCCCAAGCTGACTCTGGTTGATCTATATAAAGTCCAGCTAACTGATTTGTTTTCGGTGCAACCACCATCGCCAAACAAAGCTTTGGGGTAGAAATCAGGTTAGCGGCTCGGTTAATCAAACGCCGGACTGGTGTTATTCCCAGCGTACCAATAATTTCGTAACAAGTAATTAAAGCACCTAACCAGTGGGAGAGATTAATTACTTCTTGACCACCAATACCAGGAAAAAAATATTTATTTCCACCAGAGAAACCGACAACTTCGTGGGGAAAAACTGGGCCGCAAATCACGATTAAATCGTATTCTGTTACAAGCTTATTAATACGCACATCAACTGACTGATGTAGCATACCACCGCTAATTTCTGCTATTTCGTCTGCCGAAATTACTCCACAAGAAATAAAGGTATCTGGCTGATTCCAAAGGTGGTTAAAGATGCGAATTTTTTGAAAAGTTGTCTCTCGCGCCTCCGGTGTAACTCCCACCAAGTGATTGATTTGTTCTTCACTCATGGGATTATGTGTACCCAGAGCAATTAAAAAATCCAGAGCCGCTACTCTTTGACTCAATTCCTGATGAAGCAATCGAAACATTTGCGGGATGGGAGCAGTGCGGGTACTATCTGGAATTAAGACTAAGATGCGCTGTCCATCCAACTTAGGGTCTGCTAAAGCTTGATGAACTAGCTCAGAAACTTGCTCATCTGAAAGTGTCCCGTTATTGACAGCCAGTGAATACATGATTAAACTCCACTGTAGATACTAAATCCACCATCTACCGGCACAACTACCCCGTTAACAAAACTAGAACCAGAACTACATAACCAGATTAAGGTGCTGAGTAATTCATCTGGTTTTCCGAAACGTCCGGCGGGGGTATGGTCAATAATTTTTTGTCCACGAACGGTCAAACTACCATCAGAATTTAAGAGTAAATCTCGATTTTGTTCCCCAATAAAAAAGCCTGGTGCGATCGCATTTACTCGCATTCCATCACCATACTTTTGGGCGAGTTCTACAGCTAGCCAGCGAGTAAAGTTATCTATCCCCGCTTTCGCAGCTGAGTAACCAACCACTCGACTAATCGCTCGAATAGCAGACATAGAAGAAATATTCACAATGCAACCGTGAGGCTGACTTCTTTCCACCATTGCTTGACCAAAAACCTGACAAGGTAGGAGAGTACCAACTAAGTTGAGGCTAACTACTTCCTCAAAAGCAACGCGAGGCATATCAAAAATAGTCGCATCAGCAGTAATTGTGGCAGCCGGAATATTACCGCCAGCCATATTTACCAAGATATCTATTTCACCCCAACGCTGTATAATAACATCCCTAGCGATTTCTAATTGGGAGCGATCGCTAACATCTGCCACCACAGCCATACATTCTCCACCGTTAGCAGTAATCTCAGCCACCACCGCCCCCGCCCTGACTTCATTGCGACCCAAAACGACAACTCGCGCTCCAGCCAGAGCCAAACCCTTTGCCATAGCCCCACCAAGCACACCGGAACCACCAGTAACTACCGCTACCCGCTCCTTCAAGCTAAAAAGTTTACTCAAAATCAAAATGATTCCCCCACTGAGTACAACATTCCCTTAATTCTCTGCGTACCTCTGCGCTTCCCTCCGCGCCCCTTTGCGTTTAAATTTCCCCCTCAACTCCCCACGATTTTACGCAAACTTATAAGCAACCTTAGCAAGGTCATAAGCCAAAGCACGAGCCATATCATACCCTTCCTCCTCCTCAACCAATCCCCGTGCGACCAATCCAGCCAACCAATTACAAGCTACTCGCCGCCAGACATTGTGACGAGCCGGAATCGAAACAAAAGCCCGTGTATCATCATTAAACCCGGCAGTATTATAAATTCCAGCAGTTTCCATTACCTGATTGAAATAACGCTCCATACCATTTACGCTGTCGTGAAACCACCAAGGCGGCCCGAGCAATACACTAGGATAATGACCAGCTAACGGAGCCATCTCGCGGCTATAAGTGCTTTCATCCATGCCAAAAATGATTAAATGGAAGCGGCGATCGTTACCATAAGCTGACAACAATGGGCGTAGATTTTGAGTCCATTCGATTTTTACGGGAATATCAGCACCTTTATCAGCTCCAAATCTTTCAAATAAAGCCGGATTATGGTTACGCATCACACCACAATGCATTTGCATCACCAAGCCATCTTCCACACTCATCCGCGCCATTTCCATGAAGATATGACCGGTAAAATTTTCAACATCACCTGGATTCAGCTTGCCGATTAATGCTCTAGCAAATATAGCTTCGGCTTCCTGGTCAGAAAGACGTGTGGTATAAGGTGTAGCTGCACTTTGATCGGTAGCTGTCGCGCCCATTTTTTTAAAGAAAGCTCGACGTTCTTCGAGAGCTTGCACAAAGGCAGCATAAGTGCTAATTTCTCTACCGATACTGTTTTCCAACTTGGTAAGATTTTCGCGCCAACCAAAAGCATCCAGGTTAACTACCGCATCTGGGCGAAAAGTTGGTCTAATTTCAGTAAAACCTGCTTCGTGGAGCGATCGCTGATTCTCCAGGTTATCACTGGCGGCATCGGTAGTACAAAGCACTTCGATATTAAAGCGTTTGAATAAAGCACGAGGGGAAAACTCCGGTAAGGCTAATAAACCTTCCAAATAATCATAGATACGTCCCGCATTGCGAGAATTTAAAGGTTCATCCACCCCAAAGACATTAGTTAGTTCCTCTTTCAGCCATAACCCAGACGGAGTACCCTGGAATAGATAAAAATGGTCGGCGAACAATTGCCAGATTTTGCGGTGGTCGGTTTCTCCTGGTAAACCATCATTGCTTGGTATGCCCAAAGCTTGCAGAGATACGCCCCGACTATAGAGCATCCGCAACAGGTAGTGGTCAGGGATAATCAGTAATTCGGTTGGTGAACCAAAACGGGCTGCGGGATTAGCTAACAAAGCTGGATCTACATGACCGTGTGGGCAGACTAGAGGTAACGCAGATATACTATCAAAAAATTGATGAGCTAGTCGTCTTTGAAGTGGTTCTGGAGAGAAGCAGCGATCGGGAGATAAACTCGGTTTTTTAGTTAACATAATTTTTGTATAAATTGTTTTTAATTTTAAATTGTTAATAATGCTGCACTACTACCACGCTGTAATAGAAAAGGAGATAAAACGCGGTTTTCCACAGTTTTTTCTTCTAATAAATCGAGTAACATTTGCATGGCTATGCCACCAATTTCTAACATTGGCTGGCTAACTGTAGTTAGTGCCGGGGTAACGTAACAACCCAGAGCAATACCATCAAATCCGACGAGGCTGAGATTTCGCGGTACTAAAATACCTAATTCTTGGCAAGCTAACAAAGCACCAATTGCTACCATATCGTTGTAACAAAATATGCCTGTTACTTCCGCAGTCAAGAGTTTAGAAAGCATATTTTGCCCAGTGCTAACATCGCTGATTCTGGTATTATATTCGTCACTAATTGAAATCCAATCAGTATTTGATGGAATCCCAGCTTCAGTAAGGGCCATTTGATATCCTTCTAGGCGCTGCTGGTTCGACCTGCTGCGATCGCCTACACCCAGATAACCAATAGCGGTGTGTCCTAAACTAATTAGATGCTCTGTGGCTAATTTAGCACCTAAGCGATCGTCTATTGCTACTGAGTGAAATATTTCCGATTGGTCTTCAGTCTGACTATTAATCAAAACTGTTGGCACAGCAATTTGTGTGAGTTGTTTAGTATGCTGTTTACTAATTCGTGAATCGGCTACTAAGATCCCATCCACTCTCCGGCGATGAAAAGTATCAATAGCTGCCATTTCCTGCTCAAAATCTCGGTGTGAAGCACTCAATAAAACACTCAAACCTGCTGGTCTGGCTATTTTCTCGATTCCCTCTACTACCTCCGCAAAAAAGGGATCTGAAATTGAAGTTACTACTACACCAATGGTATTAGTACGTTTATTTTGCAAGCTTTGAGCAATAGCATTCGGCACATAACTCATCTCCTGTGCCAGTCGCTTAATTTCTTCTCGCACTTTCGGGCTAATCAGAGCATTATCTCGCAAAGCGCGTGAAACTGTAGAATGAGAAACGCCTGCTTTGCGGGCAATATCTTCAATTGAAATTCTTCGTTTATTCATTATTTTATCTTAGCTTTTAAATATTGCACACGTGTGCATTTGTATGTATTATAGAAAATAATTGTTATTTGTCAAGAGATTTTAATACAACTCACATTTTGCATGGAAAGCAGTTAAAAGTCCTCACTTTTACCTCCGTCCATGATTACAACTACAAATTACAAATTAGAAATTCCGAATTAGTTGAACTTTTATTAAGAAAAAAATGATTATTATCGTCATGGGTGTATCAGGTTCTGGGAAAACCACCATCGGAAAACTGCTAGCAGACTCTTTAGAATGGGAATTTAGCGACGCTGATACTTTCCACTCGCCAGAGAACGTTGAGAAAATGCGGCGCGGTATCCCTCTGACTGAAGATGACAGAATCCCTTGGTTAGAAGATTTGCAAACAGCCATCAAGCATTGGCTACAAGAAAATAAAAATGTGGTGCTGGCGTGTTCGGCTTTAAAAGATAGCTATCGGCAATTTTTGGTACTGGATAGCGAACGCATCAAGCTAGTTTACCTCAAAGGATCTTATGAGTTGATTCAAATGCGCTTACAAGAGCGTAGCAATCATTACATGAGCAAAAAACTGCTCGACAGCCAGTTTTATACACTTGAAGAACCAGTAGATACTCTATGTATAGATATTGCACAGTCACCCCAGATAATTGTCCAAAATATTAGAACGGCTTTGGAAATTTAGCTGAATGTTGACAACCGTAATATTAAGATTAATCACGTATCTACAAAAACACGAACTTTTGGCAACTAAATCACATCAGATGTTAAGTCTAAAGAAATATCAAAGCAAGCAGATAACTGTAATGATAGGAGAAAAGTAGTGTTTATAAGATTAGCGCAACAGCATCAGCAATTCATCCAAGACTTGGTAATGAACCTGCAAGCCTTGACAATTATACTTGAGCGGCGTGGCTATACTGCGTCTTGTTATACATGCGGCGAGCAAATGAAGAGTGCTTCATTTATGGTTAGCCTGAAAGAAAAGCACCTGATTCGGTTTTTAGTGTCTGATTACGGAATTACTTGGATGGAATTGTGGGACGATCGCGAATTGATGAAGTTGGAGGGTGCAGAAGCGATAAACCAGCTACAAGAGTTGGCTAATCTTGTTAAGTATTCCACGACTGTACAATTGATAAATTGATACTAGGCTGGTTGAGTCAGACAGAAAAAATCATAATTATAGCTTTTGCACACGTGTGTAAACTAAAAAATCAGCTTATATTTAGTAAATTCAGGGTTGTGCAAAAAATAAAAGCACTATTTTTAATCTGAACCAAACAGATTGGATAAGACACTTAGGGAGTGGATTGTCCATAGGCATGCAAAGATGCAATGAAACTTAATACATGTTTTTGCACACGTGTGCAAAAATAATGAATAAGTCCAAAACGGTTTATGCACACCTGTGCGTCATAGAGTGTAAAAGTACCATTTAACAAATACAATATCGACAAGTAGAAAAATATGTCTCAAACTTTAAATAATGCTATTCTTCAGCTTCAAAACAATCCCTTACACTCACTAGAAGAATGGGAAGAAGACTTACTGAATCGCTATCCCGATCCAGATAGCATAGTTAAAGAAGGTAAAACCAGCGAAGAGTACAGGAATTACGAAACGACTATTAGAGATACGGTAAAAGAGTTTTATCGGTTAAATCATATTAATCAAACATATAATTTTGTACTTCAAAAAGAAAAAGAATTTTTGAAGTTTGATAAAAAAGAAATGTCTGTTTGGGATGCGGTGGAATTTTTGAATCAATTGGTCGATGATTCCGATCCTGATACAGATATGGATCAATTACAGCATCTATTGCAAACATCAGAAGCTATTCGCGCTGATGGTCATCCCGACTGGATGGTACTTACTGGCTTCTTTCACGATATGGGGAAAGTACTTTGTCTGTTTGGAGAACCTCAATGGGCTACCGTAGGGGATACTTATCCTGTAGGTTGTGCATTTTCTGATAAAATTGTTTTCTCAGAATTCTTTAAAGAAAATCCTGATTATAATAACCCCGATTACAACACTAAATATGGCATTTATGAGCCTAACTGTGGATTGAGTAATGTACATATCTCATGGGGGCATGATGAATATTTTTATCAGATGATGAAAAACTATTTGCCCGAACCTGCATTATATATACTTCGCTATCACTCATTTTATCCTCAACATCGTGAAAATGCGTATGAGCATTTGATGGATAAACATGATAAAGAAATGTTTAAATGGGTGCGTTTATTCAATCCCTACGATTTGTATTCAAAAAACCCTATTCCTCGTGATTGGCAAAAATTAAAACCATACTATGAAGATTTGGTGGCTAAATATTTACCTGCAACATTAAAGTTTTAAACTATTTGAAAAAGAATTCATAATCTTCTATTTTTGAGGGGATAAAGTAAGAACAAGATATTGGTACATAAACTTTCTTTATCTCTAATCAGGCTTAAAAATATTATCTTGTTTACTCTTCTATTGCCTTCAAGTGATGGAGGAGCAATAATATCATTTCTTTGTGAGGCTGCGCCAAATTTTCTTTCTTCCTTTGTGTCCTTCTCTTACGAGACGCTGCGCGAATGCGCCTTTGC
>CAXUOL010000063.1:12504-16378 GCA_964252435.1 uncultured Nostoc sp. | reverse complement strand
GAAATTCAGCAAAACTACCACCAAGGCGATCGCGTCATCCTGGTAGGACGTTTAAGTATGAATACTGTTGAACGTCAAGAAGGTTTTAAAGAAAAACGCGCTGAATTGACAGTACAACAAATTCAATCTGTTGGAGGTAGTTTTAATACCGATCCATTGCCATCAGCAGCCGCAACTCCATCATTCACTGAAACTGCTCCCCGCCAACCATCAGCATCTCGCCCTCCACAAAAAGAAGTTAACACTTACGATTCACCACGTCCAGCGCCTACCCCAGCTACAAATCCTGTTGGCGTTACTCCCCAAACGACAAGTTACGAACCCGTACCCCAACCTACAAATTATGAGCGAACCACTTATCCAGCAGTGAAAGAGGAAGAACCAGATCCAGATGATATTCCATTCTAAAAGTTGTTAGTTGAGCGATCGCTTCTCTCCTATTCATCAGAAGCGATCGCCAAGCCGATTTCAACTATTTCTCTAACAGAACACTCAAGCTTTCCAGTCCATGCACCAACAGTGTTGGAATTGGTTTAAGAGGCACTTTTGAGTCAACCCGAAGATTTGGAAATTCCTCCAGTAAAGCTTTCAGCGCAATCTTGGCTTCTAATCGAGCTAAAGGTGCGCCCAAACAGAAATGAATTCCATTACCAAAGGCAAAATGTTTATTAGGTTGTCGATCAATGATGAAGCGATCGCCATTTTCAAACCGAAGTTCATCTCGATTGGCAGAAATTATCCACGCCCGCACAAGTTGCCCTTGAGGAATTATCTGGTCTCCAATTTTGGTTTCTACTTGGGTGTATCGTTGTAAGTAAGTAATCGGGGAACTATAACGCAGTACTTCCTCAATTGCCGTCGGTAATAGAGACAAGTCATTCCGTAATCGTTGGTTTTCATCGGGATGCTCATGCAGACACCAAATGCTATTTGTAATTAAGTTAGTTGTAGTCTCATTCCCAGCTACCAAGAGGATGATGCAAAAATCAACGAGTTCCTGTGCGGTCAACTTTTCTCCCCCTTCATAAGCCGTAATTAAATCGCTGATCAGGTCGTTGCCCTGATGCTCCTGCCGCTCATTCAGTAATTGGCGGAAATAGTCAGCCATATCTTTAATAGCAGTTTGATCTTTAGCCATGATCCCATCTGACCAGCGTTTGAAATCTTCCCGGTCTTGAAAGGGTATACCGAGAATTTCTGCAATCACGATTATCGGCAGAGGAATTGCGAAAGCATGTACTAAATCGACTTGTTTGTGTTGCTTCATTTGCTCCAACAACTCGTGAGTAAGTTCGGTAATCCGAGGAGCCAATGCTTCAACTCGATTTTCAGTAAACACCTTCTGTACTATTGAGCGCAGTGATTTATGTTTAGGCGGATCGGTGGAGGCTAAAGACTGAGTGAAATCTTTTTGTTCGGGGGGTTGCGGCACTTTAGATGAAAAGGTTTTCCATTCGCTTAATACCCGCGCCACATCATCATAGCGAAACACCATCCAACATTGATGCTCTGTGTCGTAGAAAACAGCTGCTTCCCGACGCATTTTAGCCAGCCAGGGAAAAGGATTGAGCAGGAATTGTGAATCGGTCGGTAAGAATTGTAAAACGGCAGTCATAAAAATCTCCTTCATTGTGTAAAAAATTGCAAGTTGAACTGAGTCGGATGCTGTTACCATCTGGCACATCATCGACTGTGAGAAAACTTTTGTGAAATGACTACATTTGCGGTAGAGCGATGTCTTGCACCATTCTCAATAAGCCCGATATCCCGCCCGCAACTTAAGTTGCGGGCTAATAGCTTAAGTCCATTAAAATGGACTAAAATCCTTTCTCAGTCCTCTTGAGAGGACTTTAGCTATCAGCCAGCGATTTAAATCGCTGGCGGGCTGACAGCCGAGGTGCAAGATATCAGGTAGAGCGATGTCTGCGACAAGACGTACCACTTCGTGGAAGCAAGCTACGCGTAGCATCTCCGACAGGAGAAGCGTCTACGCCGTGACTCCAGATGTAATAACACAGCCTTGACAAAAATCTCTAGACGCAAACACCTTCTTAGGAAAGCGCCCAAATCAAGCCTTTTTAAAACTGTCTTAATTACGAATTACTCTCGCGCCAGTTTCAGCAGAGTTTCAATGACCTGCTTTTGCAAAGACTCCTCCGGGACTCCAAGACCAAAGAGGTGGACAAAGGATAGACCATTGATTGCTAGACGAATCACAGTTGCCATCGCTGGGTCGAGTCCACTTGCTTCAATTTGCCGTTGCCAATCAGCAAAGTTTTCTTGAATTGGCTGAAGTAATTCTGGATTTTCTGCGATCGCAGCTAGTAAACTGAATTGAATTGCAGTAGAGTGAGCATCAAAGTTTCCATGCGATCGGATATAGGCTCTTAGCCAATGTCCTGGTGTATTCGGTGCATCATCTTGCTCCAATTCATGCTCTAGTGATGCTGTCTTTTGATCAATTAGCTGTTGCAACATCCCAGCAATCAAGGCTTCTTTGTTGGGAAAGTGGTAAAGTAATCCACCTTTACTGACACCTGCTTCACGCGCAACTGCCTCCAACGTTAATGCCTTTGAACCATGAGCTACCATCACTCGCCCCGCTGCTTCTAGCAATGCATTACGGGTGACAGACGTAGATTTTGTTTTTTTGGTAGCAGTCATAGAACTTGAATGATGGAACTAGATAAATTGTCCGGTGAACACAGTTTATCTGGCAACGAGATTGTCAATATCTTCTCTCATTGCTTCATCTCTGGGGCAGCAAGGCTAGAATTAGATTTATTGGGTATACTTGCTCTGGAAAGAAAATCGGTGGGATGTAATCATACAGTGTAAAGTTTCATCCAACAAATCTGTAGCACGTCGAACCTGCAAATTTTGAGACAGTAACGAATTGTTATGGGAACCCAAAGCAGTTTGATGAAAAAAGGGATTTGCAATGGTAAACATAATATTCTCAATCCAAGATTGATAGAGATTGGATTCAAGTATCTACCGATAAGTTACCGTCTGGACGGTCAACTAAATATATATTACCGTCCAGACAGTACAGTGTCAACTAGGTAGTTTGAGATTTTGGATAATTAATTCCTTGGAAGTTCCGAACTCAGGATTGCAGACTGGCGACGTTCCTCAACCAATTGACGGATTATGCTCTCCTGGCTGTTTTGTCTGTGGTGGCAACTTTCTGTAGTTAATGCTGCGATGTCAAGACTAGAACTCTGAAAAGAGAGGATACCATGAGCCGATCGCAATTTGCAGAAATCACAATAAATTCTACATCGCAAATGCGTGTATATTGTGGAAGTATGTGAAAAACTGCCAAGAAGTGTAAAAACCAAATTTACTCACATATACATCAAAACTATTGTTAAAATCAAATAATTTTAAGTTAAAATTCATACCCCACTCCTATGAGAGAAACTGTCCTAGAGGTTCGCAATCTCCAAGTTGAATTTCCCGGTGATGGCAACATTAACAGAGCTTTGGATGGTATTTCCTTTGGGCTGCATCGAGGTGAAACTCTAGGAATAGTGGGAGAATCGGGGAGTGGTAAATCAGTGACAGCCTTAGCTGTGATGGGTTTGTTGCAAACTCCCGGTATAGTGACTGGCGGTGAAATTTGGTTTCGTCCGCAGGAGAATGGCAACCCCATCGATTTGGTAAAATTGCCTCCTGAACAAATGCAGTTACATCGGGGTGGCGACATCGCCATGATTTTTCAAGAACCGATGAGTTCGCTCAATCCAGTTTATAACATCGGGTTTCAGCTAACAGAAGCGATTATGCGGCATCAAAATGTGTCAGCAGCCCAAGCACGACAAATTGCGATCGCAGGTCTACAAGAGGTTAAACTTCTACCTAGCGATGA
>CAXUOL010000063.1:0-12404 GCA_964252435.1 uncultured Nostoc sp. | reverse complement strand
CACGACAAATTGCGATCGCAGGTCTACAAGAGGTTAAACTTCTACCTAGCGATGAGGAGATCCAACAGCAGTATATCGATTCGCACACTTCGACACCCTTCGACAACGCTCAGGGCAAGAAGCTCAGTGACCATCAAACCAACAGCAATTCATCGAAACCAGAATCATCAAAGTTGGCACAATTGGTTAAAGAACACAAAGAAGCCATGCTGGAACGCTACCCTCATGAACTTTCTGGGGGTCAGTTGCAACGGGTAATGATTGCAATGGCAATTTCTTGCAACCCATTAATCTTAATTGCCGATGAACCAACCACAGCTTTAGATGTGACGGTGCAAGCGACCATTTTGGAGTTAATGCGAGAGTTACAGCAAAGCCGTGACATGGCAATGATTTTCATCACCCACGACTTGGGACTAATTTCAGAAATTGCTGACCAAGTAGCGGTGATGTATAAAGGCAAAGTTGTCGAATCTGGTACTTCTCGGCAAATTTTCAGCAGTCCCCAGCATCCATATACTAAAGGTTTGATAGCTTGTCGCCCCACACTCAACCGCCGTCCCCAAAAATTACTTACCGTTTCTGACTATATGAGTGCAGAAGAGACAGCAACGGGACAAGTAGTAATTCAGCCAAAAGAACCCGCACAACCTATAGAAGTCACTACAGAAGAGATTGCTGCAAGATTGGCAAACTTCAATGAATTGGAACCCCTGCTGCAAATCCGCAACCTGAAAGTTGGGTTTCCAGTGCGCGGGTTGTTTGGTGGGACAAAACGCTACAATATGGCAGTTAATGGCGTTTCTTTTGATGTCAAACCAGGGGAAACTCTAGGATTGGTGGGAGAATCTGGTTGCGGTAAAACTACCCTTGGCAGAACCTTGCTGCGCTTGATTGAACCGATGAGTGGTCAGATTATCTTTGAGAAACAAGATATTACTAACCTCAAAGGAGAACGGTTGCAAAAACTGCGGCGAGAAATGCAAATAGTCTTCCAAAATCCTTTTAGTTCCCTCGATCCCCGGATGAAGGTTGGGGACGCGGTGATGGAACCGTTGTTAATTCACGCCGTAGGTAAGACAAAGCAACAACGACGCCAGCGAGTAGTCGAACTCTTAGAACGGGTGGGGTTGAGTGCAGATGCGATTAACCGCTATCCTCATCAGTTTTCTGGCGGTCAACGCCAACGGATTTGTATAGCCCGTTCTTTGGCGTTAAACCCTAAGTTTATTATCTGCGATGAATCTGTTTCGGCGCTGGATGTTTCAGTACAGGCGCAGGTATTAAATCTTCTCAAAGAATTACAGTCAGACTTTCAGCTTACTTATATCTTTATTTCTCATGATTTAAGTGTAGTGAAATTTATGAGCGATCGCATTTTAGTGATGAATCGCGGTCAAATTGTTGAAGAAGGCACAGCCGAAAGCATTTACCAAGAACCCAAAGAGGAATACACGCAAAAATTAATTGCTGCGATTCCGACTGGTAGTGCTGAACGTGTCCGAAGTCGTCATCTACGAGCTTTGTAGAGTTTATATTACTAAAGTCGGTTGGTGTAGTTATTTACAAACTGGCTACCGTGATTCACTGCATAACGAATCGCACCTACTCCAAGAGTGTGTTGTTGAAACCCCTACCCTAGACATAAAAGCTTGGGGAGTTACTACCCGGAACTTTTTTTGAAAAATCACCTTCACATTTGAATATAAATATTATTTTTCAACTCATAGAATAAAAACTATGAAATTTTTCAATGTGAATTTTGGTTTAGTCCAGACTTCTCTGATTCTGGCATTTGTAATGTTTGTACCGAGTATATCAGTACACGCCCAAAAGCAGTATAACTTACCAGAGAAAGAGGATTATAAACACAGCTTAAGTGTGAGAACTCAATGTTTTCAGGATTTACGAACAGATATCTCTGCAAAGAGAGTTGCACGATTGTGTCGTAACTCAACCCGTTATACAAGCCAGTGCTTTCAGGAATTAAGAAATTCTACCTCTTTGGAACGGGCTGAGAAACTATGCCATATGGCAACACCTTATACCAGTCAATGCTTCCAGGATTTGCGGAATGTGACCTCAACGGAACAGGCAACACGGCTCTGTAATTTTGCTCTAGAGGATACAAATCAATGTTTTCGAGTTTTGAACCAACAGATGTCAACAAACAGAGCAGAACAAGAATGTTTACCTCCTCTTACTTCCGCTTTACAGGCTTGTGTAGATTCCCTGACTTTTGATGCTGAAGGACATCCTACTGGTATTTCGGAAACGGTAGCAGCGATTAATTGTCAAGAAACTTTATCCCTGTTCTGTCACTCTCCGAAAACATTTGCCATTTGTGAATTCTAGAGCTTTTATCTACCAAGCGTAGGTGTAACCCGCACTTCTCTACGAGACGCTGCGCGAACGACAAAGCTCAGTGACCACCGCAGGCATCGCTTCATTATTTCCTAATAACAAATACAAGACCTATTTTTTTCTAATAGTAAAGCCTGTATTGACGGACTGATAAAGCTTTCAGAGATTGGCTGTTCGGAAAGTGACACAAGAGGGATACTATTGAGATTTCCTAGTTCCAACAATGATTGAAACAGAGATAGAACTTGCGCATTGACAAAATAGGCAGAAAATGCATGGAATAAATCATGAAGAAATAGGCGATCGCTAACTACCAAAGACGTTGAAAGACAGATAATACTGAGGTTGTCTGCAAGTTATTGGTTTCTGCAAACTTATCTGAACCTTATTGTGTTAGGTTTATTGACCGATTGTTGTCGTTACAAACAGCTTTTTTAAACACTCGATTATTTGTATCTAGATTATCATCTCGATAGTTTTCAACCTGACACTTTAAATTACGGAATTTTTGGTTATCTAAAGGGGTGTCGCTGTCTAATGGATAGAGCAAACCCATTCCCATTGCTGTCGGTGTAATGAAGGAGTTAGTCAACAGCAAACTCTCGTGAAGAACCTTTTTAGGACCTTTTTTCCAACTAAACAAATCGCCCAACACCGGCACATCACCAAAAATCCCCTTCCACACCGTGCCGATAATAGGTACGTAAGCACGTCCCCCATTTAATGTACTTTGGTTAGAGAATGTTGAAAGAGCGAAAAAATCCACAGACTTGGTGTGAACACTGGTTTCCACCTCCTGTTTACCGATACGTGATAGTGGCTCTTGTGATCTGTTCTGTTGCGTACCAGTAACTAATGGATCAACGATAGTCAAATCGATTTTGAGTTCAGCAGAATTCATATTTCGTAACACATTAGGAGTTACCGTCAATGAAACCCCAGTTTTCAGCTCACGAAATACAGCGTTTTGCTCTTGGAGGGCAGCAACTAGGCTAATAACCTGCGCTAGAGGCAGAGAGCCAACCGATGGCTTTATGGGAGCTGCCGACACTGATGGTGGTATTGCTGGAACAAAATTATCGACCTGCTCTGTGAGCTGTTGAGCATTTGTGAGCAAATCTGAAAGCTTCAACGGTGGAGTCACATCGAAGGCACTAACCGAATCCGATTTCACCACCGTTTTTATCCCACTCAGACTAGATACACTGGTTCTTCCCACCTGTGCATATTCCACGTCCTTGAATTCACTCACAATCTTTTGGATTTTGAGCAAAGTAGGGATAACAAAAAAATCTTCTATGTCTTGGTTTAACGCATCAACAGTATCTTGTAAGCGATTATTAAAGACATCAGCTGATTGTTGCAGATCGTAAGGGCTAAACTGATCTGGTTCATCAATAAAATGGGCATACTGTAGCGCAAAATCAAGTACTGTAGCGCGACTTATGTGGGCGTAGTCGTCTTCAAAATCTGTCTCCCAACAGAAGGGATAGGCATTTTTTGTCTCCTTTTCACCTCTGCACTTTGGCTTCAGACCACGAATAGAAAAAAACCTTTCGAGTGGCTGTCTTCCTTGCTCTCTTAAGGCATCTAAATAGTATTTATAGCGGTCATCTGTTTGAACAAACTGCATAAGTTCATTGGCTATTTCTACGGTCTTATCCTTCTTTTCGGTTTCTGCTGCGACCAAGCGTAAGACTATATCCGTCAGAGATAGAGGGCGATTTTTACTCAAGGCTGATTTATACCCTAGCTGATCAACAAGTGTTTTGAACTCAGGATCAAAGTCATTTTCCCCTATATTTTTTTTTGCGTATTGCTCAACTTGAGCATACGTTTCTCGCACTAACTGTTGAGTTTGATTAATTTCCTGGCGTACTTTCGACATTACTTCAGCTAATTTCTTGGGATTATTGCTGGAAATCTGGATTCCCCACATCTCCATCTTGATACCGGGACGGGGAAGATCAATTCCAGCAATCAATCGGTACGCAGAGTTTCTTGCTTCTTTTGAACCATAGAGAATGATATCATTATCAGTAGTGTCAGTAGATGTACTTATTGTAAGACCCCATTTTTCGCTTTCGTTCACTTTATTTAGAAGTTGCTTTAAAGCGTCTGTATTACGAAAGTAATATAACTTTATCCTTTGACTTCCTCTACCTTCTCTATTTTCTGCCGTTGGTATTGTTTGATTAGGAAAAATAGTCGGTTTTTGAGCTTGAGCAGACAAATCACCTGCAAGTACAGCAATAGCACCCAGACTCAGCAAAAAAGAAAGTTGGCGGTTATACATATTCACCCCTCTTAGTCAATACTCTCAATAGATAAGTTAAGTCGGCGTTAAAAAATCGACTTACGTAACGAAATGTCAAGCTAACGAATACTTAAAAAATAGGTCATTCCACAGTTTTTACAAAACTAAACATACCTCGGTTTTATCGTACCGACTTACTTACATCTTGTACAGTGTTTGGGGGTTTAAGTCCCCTGCTTCTATCAAGCAGCGCGTTTTGTGTCGGGGTCTAAATCACCGTCACAAAACGTAATTGCGTTAGCGTAGCGGTAGCGAGTCCGCGTACTCTGTAAGAGTTGCAAGCTACGCGTAGCGTCTGTCTACGACACGCTGCGCGAACGTAGAGAGCGTCATTGCGAATTGCGAATTCTTTTAACAGATATTTGTGCAAACAAAGTTAATTACATCTGCAAGTCCAGACTGAGTTTTCAAATTAGTAAAAAGAAAAGGTTTCTCGCCGCGCATTTTTTTAGCATCTCGTTCCATCACACTTAAATCTGCACCAACATAAGGTGCAAGGTCAGTTTTGTTAATTACCAACAAATCAGACTTGGTAATACCGGGGCCACCTTTGCGGGGAATTTTATCACCTGCTGCAACATCAATGACGTAAATCGTTAAATCCACCAATTCTGGACTAAAGGTAGCAGCTAAATTATCACCGCCACTTTCCAAAAATACCAAATCCAAATTGATAAAACGTTCTTCTAATTGTTCAATTGCCGCCAAATTCATCGAAGCATCTTCGCGGATAGCAGTATGGGGACAACCACCAGTCTCTACACCCAAAATGCGATCGCTAGCCAACGCCTGAGAACGCACTAAAAACTGAGCATCCTCCTGAGTATAAATATCATTCGTCACCACCGCAATCTGATACTGCTCACGCAATCCCTTACACAAAGCATCCACCAAAGCTGTCTTCCCCGAACCCACTGGCCCAGCAACCCCTACTCGAAATGCATTCATTTGTCATTTGTCCTTTGTCCTTTGTAATAATTACGAATTACGAATTACGAATTACGAATTATTTTGACTAACTCCTAAACAACCTTGTATACTGCGTTTCATGCTGCATACTCGCTAGCGACAAACCCCAACTACAACAGGCGAGTTGATCGTCCTCCAACGTGAGAATTTCTAATGCCGCAGCACTAAGTAATGGTTGCAAATCTAGCAATAACTGCTGTCCTGCTGTTTGTCCAAGGGGGATAAGTTTTACGCCAGCAGTAATCAAATTACTTGCCCAACTGTGCAGATATCCCAGTAATGCGGCTTTGATACTGATTTGCCAATGGGCAACTACAATACCAAAAGCGATCGCATAATTGCAAGGATTCCCGACAGCATTGGCAATAGGTATAATCTGCGGTTCTAGTTTACCAAGTAATTGGATCAGCGATCGCCCCATTTGCCAACTAGAGGCGCGTAATTCTTCTGTTTCCCTAGCAGCCGATAACCAGAGATTCCAACGGCATAGTGACTTAATATCACCCATTTTTACAGCTTGCTGCGATCGTACCATCACCGCCGCCTCTAACCGAATTGCCCCAAAGAGCAACTCTGCTTTTAACCAATCTTTGAGATGTGTGTGGTTAGCGATCGTACCATTTTCCACCAGCATTTCCAAACCTTCAGAATAGCTATATGCTCCCACAGGTAAAGCTGGGCTAGCCAGCTGCAAAATACCCAAAATATGGCTATCAGTAAGCATGATGGTGTTGTCCATAAGCTCCTAATTCTGGCTGAAACGGTAAAATTTCCTCTTTAATTTCTAACCCCAATTGTTCCAACATCTGGCGTAAAACCGAGTCTGAGGACAAACGTAAATAAGTTGGAGTAATTTCTACAGGTACGTGGCGATTTCCCAGATGGTATGCAGCCCGTAATAATAAAAGTGGTGTTTGGGCAAAGGCAGTCAGCACTAGTTCTGGTTTGGCAGTAATTCTGATTAAACTGCTATGGGTTTCTTCTTGGAGAATATCGCCATTGTGTAAGACAGTCCCTCTGGGTAAATGTAAAAACACAACTTTACCATCTTCAGTTTCAAAACGATGACGACTGCGGGTACGTTCTTCTGCTGTTAGCGCCAGAGTAAAAGTAACAGCGGCATCGTAATTAGGTGGTTTAAGTTGGGTAAATGTCAGCATACAGAGTTTAGCCTGAACTTTTGCTTTTCATTATGGTTTTAATTTAAACACCATAGCTCCCTTGTCCGAAGGAAAGATATCTTAACTTCAGGGTAACGAAACTTTTTGTAGCAGACTGGACAAATCGCACAGAGATTCACTCTAGCACTAAGTTTTACATAAAATAAGAGACGGTAAATTTACCGTCTCTTATGTTTTTTGAGAGTTATGTTAAATAAATTAGTTTTTACAGACTTGCCAAAACACCAACAATACCGTGTCCTGTAAATACTTCTAATGCTATCAGAGAGACAAAACCAATCATTGCTAAACGACCGTTGAGCATTTCTGCATAGGGAGTGAAACCAGTGCGATCGCCTTGCTCATCTATATAAACTTTTGGCTCGATCGCAAAGTTGTTCAGTTTGCCTTGGTCATCAATTATAGCAGTGCTTGTACGCATAGATTTTCCTCTGTCTTCTCTTTATGTAAATAACTGTAACAAATTTATTAACATTTGTAAAGTATCTTAATCCGATCAAGTAGAAGTCCAAGCCAGAGATATGATGATGGATCGAGTTCAAAGCTATGTCTAACAAACAGGCTCCGCTCCTTCTGCGTAAGCACTTTCAGTCATCAATCCATTTCCCAACAGCTAATGCATCGATTTCGAGTAGAGGTTATTGCCAAAACACCAAACCCGCAGCAGGTGATTTATGCCGCGATGCACCAGGACTATACTGATGGGTTCGTGTTTGATGAGCGCGACTCCTGGCCCTCGGAGTTACAAAGCGGCGAAGTTATTGTTAAGCGGCTTTTAGCGGGTGAGAGGGGACACTATAGGCCTTTAGAGCATCTCCAGATTGTTTTCAACTGTGGCTACTTTCCCCATAGTGTTTAGTTTTAATTTAAGGTCTTTCTTGCATTTTTGTGACCTGAGAAATAAGAAAGATGCTCAACTGGAAATTCAAAAGTTGTGTGAAATGATGTGGCCTCATTTTGAAGATTGGACGCCTGCGATCGCACAATGGTACGAAACAAGTTTAGAGGCGAAATTTGGCACTAAAACTAAAAGAACCAGGGCGAGTTCTCTATTTAGCAGTTCCGCTAGCAACTTATGAAGATTTTTTCTCACGGCAATTGCCATAACTGAGTATTCATGAATATCAATTGAAACTGCTAGTATTTGACCCGGAAAATGAGGTAATTGTACAATGGATAAACTAGCGGAGTATAGACAAATCATCCAGCAAGTTTTGACAATTCATGCTCAGATTAAACCTGCCTATGGTGAAATCGAACGACAAACTATTTTTGATGTGCAACAGGATCATTATCAAGTTGTGAATACGGGGTGGGAAAATCGTCGTCGAGTTTATGGCTGTTTAATTCATCTAGATATTCGAGATGGTAAGATTTGGATTCAGTATGATGGGACTGAGGTTGGCGTGGCTAATGAATTAATAGAGTATGGTATTCCTAAGCAAGATATAGTGCTGGCTTATCAGCCTCCTTATATGCGAAAGCTGACAGAATTTGCAGTGGGATAAAGCAAGCGATCGCACTCCGATTTTTGGGTTGTATTCAGTGCAATTTAGATTTAGTGATACGATAGAAAATTGTTAATTTTGTTAGCCAATCATGACAGCAACGGGTAAGGCAACCCAGTTCGAGTACAAAGCACTGCACAAGCCCAACCAGCTTATTTATGGTCTAGGTCAGACGGCAGTGATTACAGGATGGACAGTAAAGCAGGCGATCGCTAAACACTTGCCCCCGCAAGAGTATGCTGTAATTGGGCAACTATACTCGCCCACAAGGGGGATAAACTTACTGATTCGCAATTTGCTATTTAATCCCCACGTCCGCTTTTTGGTTGTTCTCAATGCCACAAGGGAAGATAATAACGCGGGTGCGTGTCAGTGCTTGCTGGACTTTTTCCGTAATGGCTTTAAAGAAGGTGTTTGTGATACTGGGTTGCGTTGCTGGGTAATTCGCTCCCCTATCCCTGGATATATTGATATTGAAGTGGAAGCTAGTGATTTAGAACACCTGCGGCATTCTGTAGATTGCAAAGAAGTCAAATCAATTGTTGAGGCAGTTAGTCTAGTTAAATCTTATGCCCAATTAGAAGCACTTTCTCCTTGGGGTTCGCGGTTAGAATTTCCCATGTCTGTTGTTGAACCAAGTGTTTTACCAGGCTCGCGTTACGGGCATCGAATAGAAGGTAAAACTATAGCCGAAACTTGGGTAAAAATCATTCATCGGATTAAGACAACAGGAACAATTAGACCAACTGGCTATGATGGGCAATGGCAAGAATTAATTGATTTAATGGCAATTGTTACTGATGAGCCTGTTGATTTTTATTTTCCCGATCCGAATTATTTGCCAATTGATCGCCCTTTTCTTAAAGAATACGTTTCGCAGATTTTAGATGATGCACCTTATCGAGAAGGATTGAAATATACTTATGGTCAGCGTTTACGTTCCTGGTTTGAGCGCGATCAAATTGACCAGGTGATTCAGAAGTTAATTGGAGAAATTGATGCTGCTAGTGCAGTGATGAATTTATGGGATGTAAAAGACCATGAAAAAGGTGGTAGTCCTTGTCTAAATCATATTTGGTTGAGAGTGGTTGATAATGAATTATCATTAACTGCAACTCTTAGAAGTAATGATATGTTTGCTGCATGGCCTGCAAATGCAATGGGATTGAGGGCTTTGCAACAACATATTAGGGATGAAATTGCTCAACGTTCTGAGTATGACTTAAAAATGGGGCCACTCATAACTATTAGTCAGTCTGCTCATATATATGATGATACTTGGGACAATGCAGAGAGGCTAATTGCAAATCAATACGCTGCAATTTTTAATCAGCGTAGCTATTATGACCCTTCCGGCAATTTCCTGATTGAGGTTGATGGCAAAGAGATAGTCGTTACCCACACAACCCCTGGTAGTGGTGAGGTGATTAAGTCTTATCGTGGGAAAAATCCCCTTAGCCTACTAAGAGAGATTTGTGCTAGCTCTCCAGCAATTCAGCCTGAACATACTGGTTATTTAGGTATCGAACTGCAAAAGGCTAGTAACTGTATTAAAAGTGGCAAGGCTTATATTCAGGATCAGTAAATTAAAAAACTGTAATTCATATAAATAACTAGCAATGCTAGTGTGGATCTCGCCGTGCTAAATGTATAAATTAATTTGCAACACGCCAGAATATAATTTAAAATACGTATGATAAAAGCAGTCTTTTCATCAAGACAGTCAGAGCGTCCTATTTAGCTACTGACACGATGTGCTTGACTTTATAACTACATCGGATGCCTTTGTGGAAAGTTCTGGTGGTTTGTGGAATTAGGAGTATTTAGATGTCAGTCTTGAGTTATCAGGATATTATTAGGGAACTTGGTAGAGGTATACTATTTCATCCTCTTAAGCCAGGTAGTGTAAAAGCTTGTGATTTATGTCTAACTGCTAGTGAGTATGCTTATGCCATTGGACAGCAGAAACGTTTAACTATTGAAACGGAATCTAACCAAGACCAGCCGGGTAAGGAAAAGAAGTTTTTCTACATACCACCAAGAGATACAGCCCTAGTGTGGACTGATGAATCAGTTTGGCTCAGTAATCGATTTCGAGGGCCACTTTATTCTGTAGTTGAACCAGTATCTGAGGGTTTAGGACACATTGGAACCAGAGTCAATCCTTGTTGGACAGGTATTCTCTGTATAGCACTTCATAATGTTTCAGATAAAGCAATACGAATTAATGTAAGAGATGTTAAGCGACCAATTGCTTATTTAGCTATTGAAAAATTAAGTTCCAAGTATTCAAGTAATCGCAACTCTGATATCTCTGCAAGACTTGATCTTCTTCGTGGACGACCTAATAGTCAAGAAATAACCGACTACTTTAATCAAAAAGAAAATACTTGGATGAAGGGCGATACAGAAATACTAAAAAAACTGATGCTCGATTCAGATGAGTATAAAGAAATTAGTAGAAAAGGTTTTAAAGACGCATTACTAGGTTTTTTAGGTTCAAGTGAAGATACTAGGTGGAATAGAGTAAGTATAATAGGAGCTATATTAATCGGGGGATTATCAGCTTTATTTAGTGGACTTACTTATTTCAATTCTTCCCATCAGGCTCCTGTTCCTAATCAAACTCCAACAAATACAACAGTAACTCCAAGGTCAACCAAATAGTGTCTCTTGTTTTTCGTGCTAAAGATATTTATATTAAAATCTCATTTTTTTGTGAGAAAATTAACTATCGGTGATTAATAACTGAGAAACATATAAGTTCTAATGCAACTAATTAGTAAAAATGTACAAAATATATGTATCTGGTGCCTTAACTAATCTAGAAAATCCAACAAAAACTAAAGCGTTTTATGAAGAAATTGGCTTACTTTGCGAAGAAATTGGTCTTCAAGCCTATGTTCCACACAAACAAACTGATCCCGTAAATAATCCCGATATTAGTCCTAGTGGAGTTTTCGACCAAGATGAGTATCAAGTCAGGAATTCAAACTTAGTTATTGCTTACCTTGGCGTACCATCCTTTGGTGTTGGAATGGAGTTAGGTTTCGCAGTAACAAACAAAATTCCTATCATTCTTCTGTACGAGGCAGGTGAAAGAATATCAAGATTGCCACGCGGTATTCCCACTGTGATTGCTGAAATACAGTTTCACGATCATGAAGATGCTTTGAATCAGCTTAAAAATATTTTGACGAAGTGGAAACTCGATCATCCACAGTTTCCTTTGTAAGCAAGGCAGTAGAATAAAGTTTGAAATGGATAGATTATGCAAGATATTTCCCCAATCGACGAACGCCATCAAAGACCAACATGGGGTGAATACTTTCTGATGTTGGCTAAACTTGCAGCAACTCGCTCAACGTGTTTAGCTTTTCCCGTGGGTGCTGTGATTGTGAAAAACAAGCAGGTGGTGGCAACAGGTTATAATGGCTCACCATCGGGTTCGGCACATTGTACGGCTCAGGGCTACTGTTATCCAGGATTGAGTAGCTGTGATGCTAGTAAAACTTTACCATCAAGGGCTGTACACGCGGAAGCAAATGCGATCGCACAAGCAGCAAAGCATGGGACTTCTACAGATGGTGCAAGTATTTACGTTACTCTAGAACCTTGTCTGTCTTGTTTAAAATTAATTATCTCCGCAGGAATTAAGGAAGTGTTTTATGAAACTTCTTTCAATAGCGGCGAGAAAGCTTTGGTGAGAGATTCCTTTGTGAATGAAGGTCTAGTTACCCTTAAACAGATTCAGTTATCTCAAGTAACGGCACACCAAGCTGCTCAATTTCTCCTCAATCCGACATCTGTAGCTAGAACAGTAAGGTGTGTTCACGAACTTTAACACACCTCTGATTGAAGATTATTACATCCAAAATCTCAAATCCTGAAATTGTTTAAGGTCGATAACTCCGGCGAATTTCTGTAATTTGATCTGCTACATCGAGAAGGGATTTCGGCATTTCTGGTCCCGTGAGAATGATATCGATGTGGGGAGGGCGTTTTGCCAAAAACGCTAAAACTTCCGTTTCAGGAATTAAACCAAAGTTAATCGCTAAACTTAAC
>CAXUOL010000062.1:0-16414 GCA_964252435.1 uncultured Nostoc sp. | reverse complement strand
CTAAAAGGCTTGTCCTCAAATATCTCTTCGATTTCCAGTTATCATGCCTTTGAGATGGTATTCACTTAGTTTTTTTCATTAATCAGAAAATATTCATGAGATACAAACTCTTGGGCAAAAGCGGGTTAAGAGTCTCTGAACTCTCCTTGGGAACTATGACCTTTGGTGAAGATTGGGGTTGGGGTGCATCTGTTGACGAAAGTCGGAAAATTTTTGATAGCTATGCAGAAGCAGGGGGAAATTTCATTGACACCGCCAACGGTTATACCGATGGTAGCAGTGAAAAAATTGTTGGTGAGTTGATTGCTAAAGAACGAGAACGCTTTGTAGTTGCGACAAAATATTCCTTTCCCTTGCGGATGAATGACAAAAAGGGCGACCCGAACGCCAGTGGAAACCATCGCAAGAATTTAATTCAGTCTTTGGAAGGTAGTCTCAAACGCCTGAATACTGATTACATTGATTTATTCTGGTTGCACGCTTGGGATTTCACAACACCGATTGAAGAAGTCTTGCGATCGCTTGATGATGTAGTGCGTCAAGGTAAAGTACTTTACATCGGCATTTCTGATACACCAGCCTGGATTGTTTCCCAAGCTAATACCATCGCCCATTACCAAGGATGGACGCAGTTTGTCGCCCTGCAAATTGAGTATAGTTTGATTCAGCGGACACCAGAACGAGACTTGATCCCGATGGCAAAAGCTTTGGATTTGGCAGTAACGCCGTGGTCGCCCTTGGGTGGTGGAGTGCTGACAGGTAAGTATAACAAACCCAGTCAAGAAGGCGGCGAACAAGGGCGAGTAGCGAGTTTAGGGGGAGAAGTTTCTGAAAAGAATTTAGCGATCGCTGAAGTTGTTAGTCAAGTAGCAGCAGAAATTGGCCATACACCTTCACAGGTAGCATTAGCTTGGTTACACGCTCAAAGTGGTGTGATTATTCCGATCGTTGGGGCACGTAAGTTAACGCAGTTTCAAGATAACTTAGCTTCCATTGATGTTAGCCTCTCGCCAGAACATCTGCAACGCTTAGATGAAGTCAGTCAAATTGAACTAGGTTTTCCCCATGACTTTTTGTACAGTGATGTCATTCGCGATCGCCTTTTTGGTGGTACATTTAATACCATAGAAAACCATCGGATCTGACCAATAGTCATAACCAGTAACACATTCAGCCATTAATATAATCTGTCGTCAGAGAGTTTCGCACAGCCAACCAAAATCTGTAAAGTTAGATGCAAAAGGCATTAACGTAGAACTATGAGCGACAACACTATTACATCACGTTTGTACCCCACCCGTATTGACATTCCCGCTGAAGCGCGAGTGCAAATCGTGGTACTTCTCAACCAAAGCTTGGCAGCTACTTCGGATTTAAAAACCCAAGCAAAGCAAGCACACTGGAATGTAAAAGGAACTGACTTCTATCAGCTACACCTATTATTTGATGAAATTGCTGGGGAATTGGAAGAGTACATCGATTTGATAGCTGAACGGGTCACAGCTTTAGGTGGATATGCTTTCGGAACAGTTCGTGCCGCAGCTAGTAATTCCATCCTGCCAGAATACCCCTTAGATATTTTGGATGGCAAAGATCATGTGACAGCCTTAGCAGATCGCTTTGCATCTTATGGTAAACATCTCCGGGAAGCGATTGATAAAACTGATGAATTAGGCGACCTCGATACTGCTGACCTTTACACCGAAATTTCCCGCACCATTGACAAACGACTCTGGTTCTTAGAAGCTCATCTGCAAGTAGCAGAAATTAAGGCAGAGAATGGCAAAGCGGGTACTACTAAAACTCAAAAGATACCTGCTGCTGTCAAATAAGCACTTTTGAGAGACACTTGATTTACGAATAGGGAGCATTAGACTTTAGTTTAATGCTCCCTATCATAATGGTATCTTGATGTGAGTTCGACAAAACTCTCTACTTAGTAGTCCACCACACTAACTTTGATGGGTGAATAAGTTCGTAGTAAGGACTTTAGTCCTTGATTTGAGCGCTGTTCGCGAAGCGTTCCCGCAGGGTAGCGCTCACTACAAACCAAGCATTGTTGAGTTAGCGGACTACTAGTGGTCTGTCCCATTAATTTTGCTGGGTTAAGAAAACGAACCGCAAAGGACGCAAAGAGCGCAAAGTTAAGAGGTAAAGAAGAGAAATTTAAAACTGATTCACCTATCAAAACTTTTGGCACAGACCACTAGAACTAAAGTCCAAAATTATCCCTCTCCGAGTCTGAGAGGGATAATTTTATATGGTAAAACTTAGACCTCTTACACAAATGCAAAATTTGCTCTCATCTCCCTAACTTGGGAGAAGGGGAGACGCTAACGCGAATGCGGTTCGTTTTTTCATAATTTTGCGTAAGTCCTGTATTGATTCGGCTAATTAGACAGACATTATATAAGTCGTCGAATTCACCTTACCTCGATCGGATTTTTGATATGTGTCTAACAAAGCCTAGCAGCTAATCTTGTTGTGCAAAAATTGAAATTGTATTAATTTAGTTTTCCAAGATTGTATTTTATTCAATTAAAAATATCTGTCAAATTTCATAGTATCTTTTTGGTAAGTACGCCACTTTTAAGTGCGTACTTTTCATTTTATATGTATATACTTTACTATTTAAATAGTTACAAATTAGGTCTAATCAATCAGAATTCTAAGTTTTAAATTCTAAATTTTTCTAAAAACAATTAACAACGAGGTAAATTTATGTCTCAAAATACAATTACCCACCTAATTCACGATCGCAATGCCCGTGGTCACGCGAAAATGGGCTGGCTCGATAGTTATCACACATTTTCCTTCGGTAGTTTTTACGATCCCAACCGCATGGGATTTCGCTCTTTGCGAGTAATTAACGACGATCGTATCGCCCCTGGTGCTGGATTCCCTACCCACAGCCATCGTGACATGGAAATCCTCACTTATGTCTTAGAAGGTGCTGTAGAGCATAAAGACAGCTTGGGTACTGGCTCAGTGATTCGTCCTGGTGATGCCCAAATTATGAGCGCTGGAACTGGAATTAGCCACAGTGAATTTAATCCCTCACCAACAGAACCACTACACTTGCTACAAATCTGGATTCTTCCCGATCAAGAAGGGTTAGCACCAAGATATGAACAAAAAGCTTTTCCTTTAGAAGAAAAGCGCGGCAAATTACGCTTAATTGCTGCTAAAGATGGGCGCGATGGTGCTGTGACAATTCACCAAGATGTTGATTTATACACATCTGTTTTAGAGTCAGGTGATGTTGTTAATTATCAAGTCAAACCCGGTCGTTATGCCTGGTTACAAATAGCCCAAGGCATAGTCAACTTAAATGGTGAAGAACTCAGAGCCGGTGATGGTGTACAAATCAACGGTGAAGAACAGCTAGAAATTAGCACCAATATCGGCGGCGAAATCTTGCTTTTTGATTTAGGCTAATATCTCTTTTCTCTGTTAAAAGGCTCATCTAAATGAGCCTTTTACTCGCCATTGACTCAGCAAAGGCAAAAATAGAAACCCTTGAAAAGACCATTCGGGAAACTTCAGAGCGCTTAGTCAGTGGTGTAGCGTTGAAGTATGGCAAAGACAGCCGGGAATACGAGATGACAGGCGGGGTACGCAAAAGCGATCGCATTCGTAAAGCCACCATTACGCGGTTAAAATCCACCGCAGACTCAAAAGCGGCTGCTACACAGACGGCGTAATGAGCAACAATTAGGCATCATTCACCGTGAATGATGCCCATATTTAGCGTAGGCGTAGCCCGCACTTCGACATACTTCGACTGCGCTCAGTACAAGAAGCTCAGTGACCGCCACAGGCATCGCACGATCGCAGTTTTATTCCTCAATCAACTCAAAATCAACTCGCTCATAAATATCACGCAAGGTAATTTGAAAATCGATAGACATGATATTCTCCTAGCTAGCGATCGCACTTTTGAGAGGTACTGGAATTATTATGGCAAACTTAGTTGGTGAGTATTGCTGACCTGAGTTAGTGGAATGTGTTTCGCTAATAAATCGGGTTTTGGCGCGATCGCTCTACACCTTATACTACTGCCAAGTCAAGATTAGGCGATCGCATTTGGGTTTTGTGCTGATTGCACCATCATTAGTTGGATTGGTGTCAAGCGCGATCGCACTTCCCAAAAGCTTGCTATCGCCCTAAACTACATCCAAGGGCATCATGCGATCGCGCGAACGGTTAGGGGAGATTGGGAGGAGTTGTGTAGGCTTAAGTCGCTATTGATTCGATGAGTTTCAATATGAGTTGTCATTTAAAGTTATTATTTATATTCTTCTAGATTTCAGTCGGCCAATTATCCTCCAGGTATAGCTTAATCAGACCTGCGTGTGATAAAGGCCGTGACAAGTTATCTATGTCAAAGTTAGTTTCGTAATCTAGCAAAACGACATTTGTATCTGCTACAAGTTCTTTTAATTTGTAGATTAAGTCTTGAACACGGTTCTCTAGTACCCATCGATAAGAAGGTAAGTATATTTGCCCTCGTGCTTCTTTGTAGGAAAGCAGTCTATCACCTATTAAACCAGTACGATGTCCCAATACTTTTCCATACTTTCGTACTGAACGCTTGATGCCTTTCATATCAGAAATTGACAGTTTGGTATGGTCTATGTCTGAGGTTTCAAAAACTTTTAAACCCTGCCATATACCTTCTACTGTCATGCTAAATTCTCCTGGTGAGAAGGGAACGGGTATTCCTCCGTGGGGATAAAAAGGGCTAAAGCGAATCCAAGGTTCAGAACCACGGGAGGTAACATCAATGATGGTCGAGTCGCCATAGCGTTTTTGTAAACTCTCAGGAGGTAGATGACGGCTCTTGATAATCAGCGACATTTTTCTGATGATACTGGTAAATCAAATAGTGTCGGAAACATAGAAGGAGGTTCTAATTCAGCAAGACCAGCTTCTAGAAAGCTGTATTGTTTTGAAGTCAAGGAAGTGGGTATAAAGCCTTGATGACGCGCCAATGCAGCTACGGCACAAATTGGTGTTTCAAAAACAGGATATCTACCATAGTAGAAGTTATTCCAATCACCTCCGGTTTCTTCCATCCAGAAGTCGGCGATAAGTTTCAGAGATTCTTCTGTAGTTTCATGATCTTGGGCTGGAACACTTTGAGCTAGACTTAACCAGGGATCACTGTATTCATATTGTGACTCCGATAGAGTAGTAACTGGCTTGCCCGTAATTAATAACCAGGTAACTTGATCTGCTTCTTGCTGACTATCAACTGGTGTATCTGGAAGAACTTTTAAGAATTCCCATTCACCGCCAAGAGCAGCATATTGACCGGCACGATGAATTTCACCTGACAAAAACATACCAAAAGCTGTCAAAGAAGACCAATGTCTCCAGACATCATGACTTGCTCCAACTGCGTATAAAAAAGAGGTGAACTCATTTATCAAACTAGTAAGCATTGTGGTTGCATTAGTTAAATCAACAACAGATTCCGCCAGCAATTTATCTACACTATTGAGCCTGCGACTCAAGTCTGGCAAAACTTTATTTATGTATTGATCTGCACCTAGCCTACGAACATAATTAGCGGGAATAATGGTTTGTAAAAGTTCTGTCTTAACACGTTCATGCAATGACAAGTAGTTTAAGCATCCCATTTGTACAACCCTCCCATTGTTTTAGCCTTGTCTTTAGCAGTTTGTTCAGCTTGAGCACCTAATTCTTCAGGAGTTTGGCTACTGTGGGCTTCGTGGTAGCCTACAAGATTTTTACCAGGAATACTGCCGGTAAATGTTACTTCAGATTCGTTAATGAGCCAATCACTTCTCGATATTTTCTTTGCTTTATGCAACTGCTCTATATTCAATGCACCTTGTTTTCGCTGTTCTTCTATACTAAATACGTATATAAAAATTCTACCAACAGATCCTTCTTTACGTACATCCTTCTCATCTTGAGCTTTACCAAAAGCATACTTAGCAGCTTCTGTTGCAACCTTAGATGTAGAAATGAATGGTATTTGCGTGAATTTAAGCCCTGTGTATCTTCCACCTTCAAGCTTATTAAGCTCCTCCAAGAATTGCTTTTTGTTATTAACAAACTGATGTATTGCTACATAAAACATATTTTCAAATTCGTCTAATGTTCCTTTTTTATTACTACCACGTTTAATGGGCTGCATTAAGTTAAAGGTTGAAGCTGGAGATAACATCTCTTGTTTCACTGCTTCTATCTCTTGTTGAATCTGCTCTGAAGTTGGTTCTGTAATTCCCTTCTTTGCCAAACGTTTGTATGCCTGTTTTTGAGCTTTTTCGTTCAATTGTTCTGGAGATATTTTCAGTTCTTTTGCTTTTACATCTTTTAACTGTTCTGCCTCCTGTCTAACAATTTCTGCTGCCGATTCAAGCTCTTGTGTTGTAAATATATCTTTATTTAGTAGATTTTTAGCTACCTCACGTGTTGCCTGACTAAACTCAGGTTGACCAACAATTTCGCTTGCCTCTTTCTTGACTTCGCTTTCGTATTTTTGTTCGTCCCAGGTAACCTTAAAGTGGATACCACGGTATGCAGCAAGCGCTCCTTCCAAATTGGTATCGCCACTTTTAGCTAGGCTGGTAGCTACTTGATTCATCTTGGATTTAATATCTTGGGCAGAATTTGGCTTTTTCTCTTTACTATTTTCCTGAGCTAATTGTTCAATCTGCTTGGCTTGGGAAACAACTTGAGTTTCCTGCTGCCCGTCGATATCTTCAAACTGCCCACCTTTTTTGACAGAATCTTCTACCTCTTTCGGTTCGCCAGAAGCAACTATCAGCTGGTAACGGTTGCCACTCTTGTTTAACCACATACGGTGATTTTCACCTGCTGCATCTTTGAACGCAACTTTAGGTAGACTTAATAGTTGCTCTTGCTTTGTCGATTCCTGATTACTTTTTTTCTTATCCTTGCCAAACCCAAACTTATCCTTGACTTTATTGCCAAACTTGTCAAACTTATCCTTAACAGATTTTTTCTTATTCTCAGCCCATTGCTGACCAGCTTCTTTCTTATCTTCTACCCACTGCTTACCGGCTTTATATTTTTCCTTCGCCGAATCTTTCAGTTTTCCAGCCTTCTTACCAAACTTGCTATTCTTAACCTTGTTACCAACTTTCTTAAACGCCTTCGCACCTTTATCAATTACCCAATCAACTGCTTTTTCCATCGGTTTCCGCAGCTTCTTGAATATTCCTTGAATCTTGCCGGCAATTCCATCTAAGCCCAAAAGACTAGCTAGGAAACTGATAACTACAGGTAAAGATTTTGCTAGAGCATTTTCAACACCCTTGATTGCTTGATCGATCGCACCACTAGCGATCGCCCCAATCGCGTCTAAAATAGCATTAATTAAATCAGCAATCTGCTGGGCGCGTTCAATAAAGAATTTGACAATCTCATAAATCGCCTTAGCAGCTTTAATGAATGCTGAAGCTGGGGTCAACAGGCTGAGAATCCACTCAATCCCGGCTGTAATCACTTTTTCAATAATAAAGTTCTTGATGGGTTCGATCACCAAAGCATTGAGGTCGCCCATCTTTTCTTGGACAAACTGCCAAATCCCAGCCACTCCTTCACTGGCTAAGACTTGAAATACATCAACAGTTTGTTCCAACCGACTGACCTTTTCTTCACCCAATCGTTTTACAGCTTGGGCACGAATTGCTTGATAGGTGAAGCCTAAAAGCTGCATGGCTAGGCTAAAGATCCCTTTAAGGTCAAAGTTTTCTGGCATTTCAATACCAGTTTCTGCCATTGTGCCTGTCAGCCAGCCGATTAATCCTTGCTGGAGGTGCTTCCCGATATTATTCATAAAGTTGAGGAAGCCTTGCTTCACCGCCTGAATCAAATTACCCAAGAAACCAATCGGGTCTTTGAGAATTTGCCCAACTACACCAGCAACTCGTGCTAGCACTTCCAAAAGCATTTTGGTCAGTTCAATAATCGTCTTGATGACTCCCACGATGAAGTCGAAAGCTTTTTGAATAAAACCTTTATTTGCTGCCTTCATCTCTTCAATGCGGGCATCAACAGCTTCCAGGTTTTCTTTGTACTTCTGCGCTAGGGTGTCAATTAGCTCATCTTGCTTATCGTCAACACTCTGTTGCAATTCTTCAAATTTGCTGTCAATGTCTGCGGCTGCTTGTTGACCAACTCCTTTTAAGTCTTGCGGCAGTTGGTTAACATAATTCTGAATCTCCTGTTTCCCACTAGCAATTTCTGCTTTGGCTTGGGTCAGTCCTTTACTGATAATGGCGACAACTTTGTTAATTACACCATCCATCTGATTAATGTAAAGCTGGCGACCCTCTTGATAGAAAGCGTTCACCTCTGAGGGCATACCGAACAATTTGTCTATCAGCCATTTTCCTGGCCCCCAAAAGCCACTATAGCGATCGCTCTTATATTTGTCCATCCGCTTGCCAACGTAATCCTCGAAGGCTTTCTTGGCCTCAGCAGCACCAGCATCAAAGGCTTGTATAACTTGCCCGTCTAGTTCACCGAGGGTTCTCTCAACTTTGCCTTTAGTCTTGTCATAAATCTTATTAATATCACCAGCAACTTTTGCCCGTGCTTGCTCATCCTTGCCCTTGGCTCCCACCTGCTGCTCCCCTACCTGACCCAGGTTTTGGGTACGGATACCGTGCATTGCTTGCAAATGCTGCTGGGCTGTAGCTGATGCCGTAGCTTGAGCGGTTGCTAGTATCCCTTGTTCTTGCTGGCGATATTGTGGCGGCGCTTCTTGTGCATTGGTTTGAGCATCTTTCTTGGCTGCGAGTGCCCCTTGAAACTCCGGTTCATTGGAGTTTGCCAATTGCTCCTCGGTAATATCCGCCTCTTTCATTTGCTGGTCAAGTTTTTTACTGTCATCTTGCAGTGGTGCCTCGACTTCACCTTGTCCCTTAGATTTGGGTGCAGCTTTGTCTGCATCAACGCCTGTTGGCGGTGTCCCTGGCTCATTCTTGGGCAGTGGTGTTACTTGTTTAGCCTCAATCCCACTAGCATCAGGTTTTTCTTTGGTTTTCTCTTCTAGCTGACCCTGAGAACTTTTCTGTTCTTCTTTGACCTGGCCACTCAAATCGCCTTTAACAGAGTCAAGTTTGTTGTTATTTTTAAAGTTGTCCGCCTCTTCCAAGTTTTTGGGAGCCATATCAGCAATGCGCTCCATCAATTTGGCTTTGAAGGCGGCAGCATCAAATCCTGGTGTTGGGGCTTGTTGCATCTCCCCAACTTGATTGGCTTGTGCTTTGCTGTCTACTTCATTACCTGGGGGTTGGGCTGCCGCTTGGGCTTCTTGGGCTTTGCTATTAGCAGGTGGGTGTTTTTTCTTTTGTCCGGCAACCTCTTTTGTTGTCCCGACTACCGCTTGAAATGCTGGGTCGTCTTCAGGGGAATTGGGAGCCTTTTTAGCATCAACTGCTGCATCAGGTAATTTTACTGTGGTGCTGGCTACATTTGCTCCTGGTAATTCGGCGATCGCTTTCCCTGCGTTTCCTCCAGGTAAATCTGCTCCTGGTAATCCTCCTTTGCTTTGGGCTTGCTGTTGAGAATCGACCTTTTCTGTATTAGCTTTGGTATCTTTTGACTCAGGCTCTTTTGGTTGATTTCCCCCAACCTCAACCTGTTTCTGAGTTACTGCTGCACCAACCTTTTTTGTCGGGGGTGGATCTGTTACCGCGTTCCCACCATCATTTGGTGGTGTGGGGATAGCTTGATGTTTTTCTGTCGTAGCCTGATTTTGTTGTTCCCCGTTTTCCGTATCAGTTTTGGATTCTAAATTTTTGTGGTTATCTTCGTCACTTGGTTTTTGGAAATTCTCCCGCAGTTGGATAGCTAACCCATGCCCCTCAGAGGTTGTCGGCAGAGCTTTTGTCTGGAGTTTATTTTCTTTTGGTGCTAGATGAAGAGATTTCGGCTGTACCGCACTGCCATTTTGCTGGACAACGTGCGTCAACTCATGGGCCAGTAATTCTTTGCCTGCATTACTTTCAGGTGAATATTCGCCTTGACGGAAGAACACATCCTGCCCTGTGGTGAAAGCACGAGCTTGTATAGATTCATTTAAGCTATTAGATTGAGCATCGGTATGAACCCGCACACTACCGAAATCAGCCCCAAATGCTTGCTCCATTGGTTGCTTGATATCATCTGCAAGCGGCTGCCCATTGCCACGTGCTTGTTGGATAGAAGTTTCTAGCTCAGATGTTACGGCTGTTCTTCCTCCACCCTGACGCTGCACCAAAGGAGTAATGGAATCTGCCAGGGATTTCATTTGTAATTGGTCTTCTTCTTCTGGTAATGCCTCCCGTTGGATAGACTGCACAGGTTCGCTCATCCTCTGCATCACCAACTGAGCGACGCTATCAGCCTCCTGTTCATAAATGTCTCCAGGCTGGTTAACTGTCAGTTTTGTTTGTGGACGCCGCAGTGATATTCGACTAATGTCATGTCCAAGTGGTTTGTTTGGGGATTTTACCTCATTCACTATCTGGGATGAAGTACCAAGCGGCTTCATTTGCAATTCTTCTTCATCAGGTAATTCTTCTCGTTGAAGTTTCTCACTTTTTGGCTGATGAATTCTTTGCATCACCTGACGTGCTGTTTGGTCAGCTTCCTGCTCATACCGATTTCCAGGCTCCCCAATCGTCAGTTTTGCCTGAATTGATGTTGGTGTATCTGGTCTTCTGACTGGAATATTGGCAAAGTTATGACCAAATCGAGTTGCTTTTTCCAGTCGAGAATTCAATGATTGATCCATCTTGGCTTGCAATACAGTCAGCCGTTCTTGTCCCTCTGGCGTAATCGTCCGATGCTTGGCTTGTAATTCCAATCCAGTTACTTCCATCTTTTCTTCTGCAAAAGCTTCATTCTCTACGTCCGCTTGTGTCACAGGCGTAAAAGATGCTTTTTGAGTTTGGCCACCAAATGGTCTATAGGCCAATTGAGGAGTTTGTTCTGGTGCTTGGGAATTAGAAAAGCTGGATGAGGGACTTTTGAGGGATTTCATCGGTTTTATTGCAACTATTGACGATTCAATTTGTCTAGGTGATTAGTTTTGATTGTCACTTACCCAAAATTGCAATTATCAAGATAATTTTAGAACGTTAATCAATTAAAAAGAATTAAGATGTGTTACCCCTGGAGATAAGTACTGGCTTGTAAATAGTCTCATGTCGGATAAAAGGGAAAAGGTTAAAGGGGAAAGGGGAAAGGGGAAAAGGATGATGATTGTCGCGCCACTTGCGGGCGAGGTTTTTACCTGACTCATAAAATTTGGATTATTTCGCTTGACTTCGGGCGAAAGCGTGTAGCGGGACGAAGTACGGTTTTTACCTTTCCCCTTTCCCCCTTCCCCTTCTTTGAACACGCTACCGTGTTCCCCTAGCCATGAGGAAAAGTATCCTTGAATCTGCCTTTTGATATTAGTACTTTCTTAAGTTAACCGATGTACGCCGTATGCTTAGTTTGTATAGTGAAGAACACAATAAAAATATGAGTTGTCCTGAATTATTTGATGATGTTAAACAAGCTATGAATTTCTTCCCTTTTAAATGGCAATGGGATGGAAAAGAGTGGTCTGAGGGAGAAATAAAAGAACCGATTGATTACGAATATGATACTGGTCATAATGTTGAAGGTTAAGAAAAAGTAAAAATACCGATGATTCGCTTTTATCATCGATGGTATTACAGCGAAAAACTCTGGATAAAAACAGAAAATCTCTTTACAAGCGATCGCGTTGCGAAAAAAATGGATAAAGTCGATCTAAAGTCCAGGTAGTACGTACCTGCACTCAGGGAACGGGTAATTAATGACGAATTGCTACCGCCGCTATCCTCGTTCGTTTCCAGTAAATTTTCAATCCCAGTATCGTCAAACAGTCCGAGAACTGTATCTCCCGATGTCACTGTCTTAATAGTGACAGTTCCTGGATTTGCTCAAGAAAATTTAAAAAAGTCGAAATCGGGATCGTCCCCTGAGTGAACTGTGGCAATCTGGGCTGAAAGATTAGATTAATGTTTGAGCCTGATGATAAGCAACCTAACCCTTCAGGGCTGGCGAGTGTATTGTTTGTACTTTATCCAGTATTTTCCGCTCATAGAAAAGTAAAATTGTCACTATCAAGCGTGAGACCCACTACCCCCTGCACAATACCGATGATCTCATCTTGCTCTGCTCCCAGTTTGTCTAAGAATATTCGTGTGTTGCTTCCAACAACTTGCAAGCGGTAATCCTGTGAAACTCCGTTGAGTTCAATTCGGTCTTGGCTAGAGTTGAAGTCAGTAATAATAGCCAAGTCTCCAAAACCAGGATTCATAATGTTGTTATCGTCGTAGAAAACATTTACAGCGTCCCCCAGGATAAATCTATCTGCTCCAGTCCCGCCAGTTAAGGTATCAGTTTCCCCTAATCCAGGGGGAAACGGACTACCAGGAAAAGTACCGATGAGGATATCGTTTCCAGATCCCCCATTAAGTATTTCATTACCCGGCCCGCCTTGTAGGCTATCATTGCCGTCCTCACCATTGAGGATATCATCGCCATTATTACCGTCTAGGGTATCATCGCCTGCTCTTGCATTTATAGTGTTATTAAAAGTATTACCAAAAAGAAAGTTGTTAAAACTGTTACCTATCCCGGTAATGTTGCCATCTCCCGTCAGTCTCAGGTTCTCCAGATTGGCTCCTAGTATGTAGCTGACAGAAGACCGGACGTTATCTATACCTGAATTCACAGCCTCTGTAATGGTATCTAGAGTAGTGTCAACAATGTAAGTATCGTCACCTGCTCCTCCATTCAAAGTGTCAATACCTAAACCGCCATCAAGTGTGTCATTGCCCTTATTACCGGATAATCGGTTATTTTGGTTGTCGCCAGTAATGCTGTCATTTGCATTTGTGCCGATGACATTATCAAAGTTGACTGCGGTAAATGACAATGTTCCCAAACCAGGAACCTTATTAGCAGCCAAACTTTGGGTTTGCAGGTTAGCGGTGATAAATACCCCAGCCAAAGATTGGGATGCATCTATGGTGTTGTTGGCAACCTTAGGATTAGCAATAACCTTTTCTACTTTAAAGAGTAGGTCTTTTCCCAATCCCCCAGCTTTTTGAATGGTTCCAACACCTGACAAGGTAATAGTTCGACCTAGTTGAGTATAGTCTGCGGTATCAACACCATCTCCACCATCAATATTGTCGTTACCCTGACTGCCTTTGAAGGTGTCACTGCCTGCACCACCTTTTAAAGTGTCATTTCCTGTGCCCCCATCAAGTGTATCATTGCCATCTCCACCGCTGAGACTGTCGTTCGCCGTTCCACCTGCAAGGGAATCGTTACCAGCCAAACCATTTAATATATCGTTACCGGAGGTACTATTGGCATTACCACCACTAGCCCAACCAACTATGGTGTCATTTCCCGAACTCCCATTTATCGTGTCAGGATTTGTAGTACCAAAAGCCATATTATCTCTCCTAATTTTCTCACTAAATATGTAAATTCAGCATCAATCAAAGAACTGTTTATCAGTTAAATGTAGATTATTTGTCATTTGCATAATTTCATGTTAAAAAACATTAACAATTTAGTTAGGAGCTTCTCAAGAAAAAATATCCAACTACTTACTGTGGGCTGATCCGAAAGCCAGCTCTTGGTTGCAAGCAAAACGCATAGCTAAAAAATCAGATAATTTATTTCCTGATAATCCATTAAATTGATTACGCAAATGATTAAGTAATTAGGTCAAATATTTTGGTTTTTTTCCAATTTTTTGAACTCATGCTGTAATTATTTAATTATCATGAAGCACAAGGTTACACACACTTCTTTACTAAATCTTCAAAATACTTAATACATTTGATTCATAATATATTGATATATGTTTGTAAACCTTAAATTAAATATTTTTTTAAATCTACTGATTTGTTTGGTTAATATTGCCAGTTTTTTTAGGTTCTAATGTCTTTAAAGTCGGGGATGAAAGCTGTGTAGGGGATTTATCCCAAGCGTGACATTTTGTGTTATCTTATTTTTAACAGGAATGGTAATCAACCTGTATAAAAACCTAACTGCCTAACAGCAATCTGTTCCTTGATAACTGAATCTATGCGGTTCTACTGCATTGTTCTAGTTTCCTCCTAGCAGTAGGTAAAAGATTCATAGGAGCTAGACGACTCAGAACTCTGAAACAAAATCGTTTCAAGTTAAACAGGACTTGCAGCAATGCAACTACCGAGGGGCACTCGGAAAGTTAACGCTTGGGGAGAGTCCCACCTCTAGGCTAGGTAACGCAAGGAACCACGTTTTAAGTGGTCTCATTGAACCAAGAATCCCCGTCGATTTATCGCGGGGAGTGTCAAAGAAAATGCTTCGATACCGTAACCAAACAATATTTATTATTATTTCTGCGCTTATCGTTGTACCGATAGGATTTTTGTTTAAGTATTATAATGGGCCTGCTCATCACTGGTTTAATGATTACGGAGCAGCTGTATTTTACGAAATATTTTGGTGTCTGTTCGCATTTTGGTTTTTTAGAAGTCGGGCAGCGGTAATCCAAATTCCTATATGGGTTTTTATCATCACCTGTATACTAGAGTTCTTACAACTTTGGCATCCGCCACTATTAGAGCAAATTCGCGCCACCTTGATAGGTAAATTGTTACTTGGTACGACCTTTGTTTGGTGGGATTTTCCTCATTATGTATTGGGTTCTGTTTTAGGCTGGTTGTGGCTGCGACAATTACATGGAATAGGTTATGCAAAAAAAAGTCAAGGTTAAACCTAATTCAAAACAGCAAAAAATTGAAGAACAATCTGATGGCAGTCTGACTGTTTATTTAAAATCGCCCCCAGTTGATGGTAAGGCTAATGAAGAGTTAATTAAACTACTAGCAGATAAATTTGATGTACCTAAGTCTCATATCAGAATTAAGTCAGGTTTCTCCTCTCGGCAAAAGCTGATGGAAATTGATACGAATACCTAACTGCTGCTTAATAATACCTTTTTTGAAGACTTTGCTAGCTTCTGAATGTGAGTTACATTCCACCCAGTACATTCTCTACTAGAGACAATAAACGAGAGATAGAAACTTGCAAAATCTAATTTTTATGCCTCTGTAATACTGATATACCTTGGTTGAGTTTTGACTCTTTCTATCCAAGCTTGGATAGCAGGATATTGTGTTAAATCAAACCCACCTTCATCAGCTACATGAGTATAAGCGAACAAGGCAATATCAGCAATCGTATAACGTTCTCCCACAAAAAAATATTCAGAAGTTAAGTGTTTATCCATCAAGTTAAGTGCTGCATAGCCTGGTTCGCGTTTTTGTTTGATAGCTTCGCTATATTCTTCAGTTTTACCTAAAATAGAAATCCAAAATCTTGATGTAGCAATAAAAGGCTCATGGCTATATTGTTCAAAACATAACCATTGCAGCACCTGCGCTCGTAAAAAGCGGTCATAAGGTAAAAACTCTGTACCTTCACTCAGATAAACCAATATGGCATTTGATTCTGCCAAATATTTTCCTGGCTCGATTTCCAAAACAGGTATCTTACCGTTAGGATTTTTACTTAAAAATTCTGGTGTTCGAGTCTCGCCTTTCAAGATGTTAAGCTCTATCCTCTCAAAAGGTATACCTAGTTGTGTCAATAAAAGACGTATCTTATAACCATGACCAGAAGGTAAAAAATCGTACAGATGCAGTAGTTCCATGTTAAAATACAGTTAGGAATAGGTTGAGAAGTAAAGGTTCAAAATACAATATTTTACCAAAATATTTTCCCAAAACCGGATATTTTTTTTGTATTTAATATCTGAACGTACTACAGAAAATTATCCGAGAAAATAAAAATTATTTCTAGAATTGAGATATTTAATTTAGTCAGTGGTGGAGAATACAATTATGTGTGGAAGATTTACTCTAAACCAGTCGGCATCAGGATTATCTCAAGTTTTCTATGTAGAGTCAGTTCCCGATTTAGCAGCCGAATATAACATTGCACCTACGCAAATGGTGGCAACAGTATTACAAAATCCTGAAAACGAAAAGCGTGAATTTAAGCAGTTGCATTGGGGGTTAATTCCGTCATGGGCGAAAGATGCAGGAATGGGAGCAAAGCTAATTAATGCTAGGGCAGAAACTGTTGCCGAAAAACCCGCTTTTCGTTCGGCTTTTAAGCACAGACGCTGTTTAGTGCTAGCTGATGGCTTTTATGAGTGGCAACGCCAACAAGGTAAGAAGCAGCCATTTTATTTTCGTCTTCAAGATGGGCAACCCTTCGGTTTTGCAGGTTTGTGGGAGAGATGGCGTTCGCCTGCTAACGAAGAAATAATCTCTTGTACAATTTTGACAACGGCAGCTAACGAATTACTCCAACC
>CAXUOL010000061.1:0-16481 GCA_964252435.1 uncultured Nostoc sp. | reverse complement strand
AAATCAGCGTGGTGGTGCTGATGCGTTACAGGATGATTTGAAGCGTTTATCGCCTCAAGTTTCTTTGGTGGATCTGCCTGCTGGTGCTGCTGAGTATTTTGAATCGGTGGCTAAGGATATTTTTCTTTTTCAAAATGCCCAGCGTTTGGGTTATCGCATCACTATGGTATCGGTGCTGGGTCGAGTCAAAGATAGTCTGTTGCAGTTAAAACGGCTGATGGACTTCTGCGGTGACAAAGTTGATTATGTGGTGGTGAAAAATCTCTACTGGGGTGATGAACACAAGTTCACTCGCTACAACAATTCTAAGATGAAGCAGGCTGTGGAAGCATTGGGGGCAATTGAACTGTTATTGCCTGAGTTATATGACGATATTTTTGACCTCGTTGATTCCAAGGATCTTACGTTCAGGGAAGCTCTAGAGCATGAGGATTTTAGTTTGAGTAATCAGTCGAGAGTTTTTGGCTGGATTGATGCGGTTGAGACTGAGTTTTCTAAGGCGGCTATACAGTTGGGGTTAGAGTAATGACTGTAAGTAATGGTAAGGGTAGTAGTGCAGTATCACATTTAGATAGGTTGCTGTCAGAAAAACCGCCGGAGTTTCAAGCGAAAGTCTTGCGGTTTGCGCTTGATTCTGGGATGAAACAAGATGACCCAGCTTTTAGGTTAGTGCAGTACATCGGTTATTTGGCGCAACTGACAGAAACTGCACCAAACGATTGGAAATTATTATTTGAAAATTTACAGGTAGAGCTAAACGAATGGAGTCAACTGACGGCGGAGCAATTGAAGATTCAAGCCGACCACACGGAGAACATCAAAAACCTAGCGACCAGCTGCAATCAGCTAGGGACAGCCTTGAGCGCATTAAATCTAACATCTCAGCAACAACTCAAGCAATTGACGAGCTTAACCAAACTCTCCGAGAATTTGAGCAATATCTCCCCAAGGCAACCAGAGACATTGAGCCAACCGTTGCAAGAACAATTGAACGAGATTCAGACGGGAATATCTCTATTGAACCAAAAAGACGCGGAATCGGTCGTTAAAGGTTGGGGTAGAGCTATTATGATCTGGCTTTTTTCTCCGATCTCATTTTTTATTCTGTTTTGGTTTTATTCGCACCTGACCCCAATCCCTACTCCTATTGAAACTACGGAGTCTCTACAGAAAATTTTGCAGAATACTGATTGGAGTAATGCCAAGCTTCAACGGGTTGAGAAACGTTTGGGGACTGATCCTAATCTTAGACGGCGGTAAAAAATTGCTGTTGAAACGTGATTTTAAACAACTGGGTTTGCATTACACGTATTAGCCCAAAAGTGTACTACTGAATAAATTAGGAGCCTAAATAATAAGCTAACTAGAGATTTTCTCCATTAATTGAAATTTAGAACAGAAACCATGTGGTAATAATAAAATAGGATGCCGCGCTTAAGAGGTAGTAGATGGAGCCATTAACTGCTAGTGTAATCGCTGTTGGTACTATAGTTGCCACTAAAGTCTTAGAAAAAACAACAGAAAAGGGAACAGAAATTTTATTGGATAAAGCTGGTAAGTTTTTAGTTACCCTTAAAAAACACTCTCCCCATAGTGTAGTGGCGATTGAGAAAGCACCCCAAGAACCACTTGATTACGGCAAAGCTGTACTGGAAGTAGAATCTGCGGCTAAGGCTAATCCTGAAGTCGCTCAAGCTGCACAGGAATTAGTAACAGCAGCAGAAACTAATCCACCAGCAAACTTGGCTGAAATTTTGAGGGAGATAAAAGAAGCTGTGGAGAAATCCCAAAAATCATATCCTTCAACTTTTATCCAAAATGTTGAAAAAGCTATTAATGCAGCTCAAACACAAACCATTGACCAAAGAGGCAGTACTTTCAATATTTGACTGGAGTCGCCCGAACGAGAACGGGTAAAGTTAAATCTCCCACAAAATATTCCTCAGAGCAATACAAATAAATTTGTAGGGCGAGAAAGAGAATTAGAATACCTCCACCAACAGTTACAACGCCAGAATGAAGTAGTCATTGCTGCGGTTTTTGGCATAGGTGGCATTGGTAAAACCGAATTAGCGATTCAATATTCACTACTACATTTGCAGTTGCACAGCTACCCTGGCGGTATCTGCTGGCTAAGAGCTAGAGAGTCAGATATTGGGGTACAAATAGTACAATTTGCTACAACACACTTGGGCTTGCATCTGCCAGAAGATTTGGAGTTACCAGAACGGATAAGTTGGTGCTGGCAACATTGGCGGCAGGGGAACACGTTGGTGGTTTTGGATGATGTTAATAACTACAGTCACATTCAAAAGTATCTACCACCCCAACCATCCCAGTTCAAAGTATTAATTACTACACGCCTCAAGTTAGATTTAGCTAGTTCTTTGTTTTTAGAAGTTTTATCAGAGACAGATGCACTTTTATTACTAGCTCAATTGATTAGGGAAGAAAAGCAAAACCAAGAATTAGCACAAGCTAAAGAATTTTGTCAGCGTTTGGGCTATTTGCCCCTAGCTTTGCAATTAGTTGGCAGATATATAAAGAAACGCAAAATATCTTTAGCTGAAATGCTACGACGGTTGGAGGAAAAAGGATTAGCTCATCCTTCCTTAATCGTTAATGAAAATGATCCGACTTGGACTTTAAACGTCAAACGTGGTGTAGCGGCCGCCTTTGAGTTGAGTTGGTCAGAATTAAGTGATGATGCTCAACAATTAGGTTGTTTACTAAGTCTATTTGCTTTAGCTCCGATTCCTTGGTCACTGGTGGAACGTGCTGCATCTGAGCAAGATCAAGAAGAATTAGAAGATGCCAGAGTTGAATTAGAAAACTTGCATTTACTACAGGGTGAAGAAACTTATCGATTACATCAGCTAATTCGTGAGTTTCTGAGTGACAAGCAAAACAATTTAGTTGCTACAGACGAGCAGAAGTATAATTTCTGCCAAGCAATGGTAGAAGTGGCAAAGACAATTCCTGATTCGCCAACTCAAGAGTTTATTAGGTCAGTCAAATACGCTATTCCTCATTTGGCAGAGGTAGCACAAAGTCTGACTGATGCAGTTAGTGATGAAAATTTAATTAAGCCCTTTGTTGGCTTAGGTAGATTTTATGAAGGTCAGGGTATGTATGCACTTGCAGAACCTTTGTATGAGCAATGTGTATCAGTCGTACAAACTCGATTGGGAGAGGAGCATCCCTCTGTCGCCTCCAGTTTCAACAACCTGGCTTATATCTATCAAAGCCAAGGACGGTATGAAGAAGCTGAATTTCTGCACAAACAGGCGTTGGAAATGCAGAAAAAACTCTTGGGTAATGAGCATTTAGATGTTGCCGAGAGTTTGAATTGCTTAGGCTTAATCTATACAGACGAAGGACGATATGCAGAAGCTGAATTAGTGTATGTGCAAGCGTTGGAGATACGTCAGCATTTGTTAGGAACAGAGCATCAGGATATTGCTGACAGCCTGAATAATCTCGCATTGCTCCATGATGCACAGGGGCGATATATAGAAGCAGAATCGCTGTTAATTCAAGCTCTAAAAATGCGGAGGCATCTATTAGGCAACGAACACCCCCGTGTAGGGACTAGTCTTAACAACCTTGCATATTGCTATAACTCTCAGGGTTGCTATACGAAAGCGGAACCATTATATCTAGAAGCACTGGAGCTTTCTAAACGGTTATTAGGAGAAGAACATACCGAAACTGCGGTTAGTTACAATAATTTAGCTTATCTTTATGTCTCTCAAGAGCGATACTCAGAAGCAGAACCTTTATTCGCCCAAGCACTGGAAATAAATCAGAAGGTTCTAGGCGAAAAGCATCCTAATGTTGCTACAAGTTTGAATAATCTTGCATCACTTTATGATATGCAAAGTCGTCATTTGGAAGCTGAACCACTATACATAAAAGCTTTGGAAATGAGAAAGCGATTACTGGGAGAAAACCATCCTGATATTGCTATTAGCCTCAACAACTTAGCAAAGTTATACTACCTTCAACATCAATTTGCAAAAGCAAAGCCATTATATGTGCAAGCTCTAGCAATTTTAAAGATGCAACTAGGTGATGAACACCCCATAACAATCAAAGTTTCTAGTAATTTAGAACAACTTCACTCTGAATTTAAATCAGAGAGTAGCGAAAATGTTTATTGAGAGCTTCGTGTGCCGCCTATGATAGTAAAACCTGCCCAATTTCTAGGATCTCGATACTTTTCTTGATTTTTAATACTAATCATTGCTCTACGTAAAGCTCTAGCTTTATCAAATTTGCTATCAGTTGAACTAAGCAATTGACGATAAAACTCTTTCATTAACTCTTCAGTAGGAGCATCTGGAATTCTCCACAAGGACACAACAATATTAGGCACTCCAGCAAAGCTAAGAGATAAAGGTAAACCAACTACACCTCCTGCTGTTAGATAGCCTTGTCCAGTACCACAGGCACTCAAAACAACAAGGTCAGCATTAAGGCGCATTCCTAAAATTTCACCAGCAGTTAGTAAGCCATTATCATTTTTATTCTTATTTACTGATGATAGAACAATTGCACCTAAAGTTTCACGAACTAATTTATCAGCATTAGATAAAGATGAGTTAGCTGGTTTTTCTGAAATATCATCTGGAATTTCCGTAGTACTAACAGGAATATTTGGTGCTGATGGAATAACATCTGGTGCATAAACAGTAGGAATATTTAGGTACGTTAAAGATTGAGGTAAAGACAAGGTATCTATTTTTTCCGAAGCATTGTTTAATATTCCATGAGCAGCGATATGAATAATCCAAGCACTAGGTATTTGTTGTACAACTAATTTCTTAGTAGCTTGAGAGCCTGTAAATAACTTAACTTTCAATCCATGTTCTTGGGCTAACTTAGCAAGAGTTTCAGCTTCGCTTCGTGCTCCTTGTAATTGTGGTAAACGAGTTGGTAAAGCACTATCAGGAAATTTAACTTCAGGTAAGCTTGGATCTCCTACTATTAAAACCTCTCTGCTTGTGGAGGAAGCCTGTTTTTGATTTTGGCGGTAATTAAGTACTAAAGTACGTAGATTAGGAGCCTGACGAATAGTATGTTGTTCGATAAAATATTGGCCATTGGCATTTTTAAGAGCGGGAAAAGGAACAAAAAATAGTTCATTCTGAGGAACAAAAATGACATGCTCATCAGGATTTACAGGTAGCAGATTTTCAATTGGTTTAATTAAAATATTATAAAGTTCTTGGAGATATTTATCTTGTTCTTTTTCATTGATTTTGCAATTTTCTCCTGGTGTGTCTAGTTCACTGACACCTAAAGCTTTTTGAGTGCCTCGAATGATTTGTGCGAGCGCGGTTTTCTGTCTTCCTCGGTCTAGATCACAGGAGCTAGAGGTATTCGTTGCTTTTGATAATAACCTTTGTGGAATGTCAATTGGCTCTTTAAGTATTATTTGCCCTGAAGGTTTAATTACCCAGGTCAACAACTTCTGCTGAAAGGTTTCTTCAAGCGAACCAGGTAATTTCAGGGTTTTATCTGTAGAAATAATTGAATAGTTGACAATTGTGGCATTTTCTTGACGAGCAACTTTTTGAATATCTTCAATGTTTAGCTTAAAACTTGCATTTTCAATAGCTCTTTGAACTCTATTCTGGTCAGTCTTGGAATCAGACGATGACTGATGTAACTTATCAAGATTGTAAAAAATATTGTTATCTATCTCTATGGCACGACCTGCTTCCGCAGTTAACAAAGCATTTAATACCACGTCTGATGCATCGCTCATTCGTTGCTGGGATAAGTAAAATTCGTGAAGAGCTACATGAACTTGTTGAAGCAAGTCGATAGTCTGAGCTTCTAAACCATACTTTCTTCTGACACGAAATGACGGTTTTAAATTTATTGGTATAAAAACACGAGGCTGAATATCAGGCAGCACCGTAGTAGAACGTCCACTTCCTCCCTGCCTTTCTAAATTTTGCTGTCTACCTTCTTCACGTAGCCTATTTAGATTACGATTCACAATATCACCAGCATCATTTATACTAGGAGGCTCTTGCTTAGAAAGTTCTTTAACATAAAGAAAGACATCCATGTAATCTGCTGTATAACTCAATACTTTGTCTGCCTCAATGAGTGCCCTCTCAAATTCAGGTGTTTGCTTCTCATGCTCAAAAATTTTAGCTAATTTAAATTGTCCATAACCAAGTTCATATAGATTACTTAAAAACTTGTTTTCTGCATCCGAGTTATCTCTTTTTACAACAATCGATTGTACATACTCCCATGCTTTTGTATAATTTTCAAATGATTCTCTATACCGCTTATGAGCAAAAGTAATATCACCTATTTTTTTTTGAACACTAAATTTAGCCATGTAGTGCTTATTAACATCAAATAATTGTTGGTTATAAGGATTACCTGCGCTAAAATCACCTTGTATTGTTATGGTAAAAGGTTTAATTTCTCCAAGACTAGGTTGTGATACCGTGTGAGAAATGATGTCACTATTTCCTGGTTTTATCCAATTTACAAAGGTGAATCGATTCTCAACTTCTTCATAAATCTTTAATGCACAATTAGATAATTCTTCAGCAGCTATTAAATTTCCTGTTTGATATTGTAAGTCTGCTTTGCTAGCTAGTTCCTCTGCTTCTTTTTGTAGTTGTTCTGCAAATGCTAAAGAACTAGGTTGGGTTGCTTGACAGATACTTGTTGTTGATTCAGGGACTCGAAGGTCAGTTGTTGAACCTTGAGCTAGAGATGGTGCAAAATAATTTCTGCTTTTGAAATTAATTGGAAAGGCTATTGTCGGTATAATCAGCAATATTGGTAAAGCAATGAGATGGGATTTATCTAAATTCATAGTGAGCTAAGTAGTATGAGTTATACCAAGTTGTCAAAGTAAGCACTGTTACATTCCGTTATATTGAGCAGAGCCAAGAAAATCCTGTTTTTCCCTTAACAACCATTGGGTTATTCATCGACCACTGGTATCGCTCAACTAAAATTGCTTCTAGAGCATCATAATGGTCTTAGAACCTCCAAAACATTATAATTTTTGTCTACCAGCTTAAATTTATTATCACTACATATTTACCACTACCCAAAAAGTAAGAAAGGTGCGACCGGGCAACAGCGATGCACAGTAATGGCTCTCAAATCGCTTTAATAGTCTGGCTTTCATCTCCAAAGTAAGAAATTGCAACACTCGTGTTGCTTAATCAAATGCCCAACCAAGGGCGCAGATGAGCGCGTCTAACCCTCACCCCTGGCTGAGTCTTAGTACCAATACGGATATCGTTTGATTGTCCGCATTCCCAGATGTAAAATAGTTCGCCGTTGTAATCAGCTAATGAATCTGCGCCTAATCGCCACACGCTATTAGCTGCATCCTTAATATATTGCAGTTGTTCAGGATTGAACCCCTTAGCAATTTGCTGTAATTCAGCACTATCAAGGCTTAGAACAATTTCACCCAAGGCTGACTTGTCCTCCCAAGCCTTAATAATTCGTTGTTTAGTGCTGACTTGTTTTTGTGTGGTGCTGTCAGAGGTGCTGGCTGAAACCGTTGCTGGTGCTGACTGTGCTGACTGTGCTGACTTATCCTGCTGATTTTGACTGCTAGTAGTATTCATTAAGTAGTGTTGGTTAGTGGTGTCAACTGCGTTACTATGAGCCAAAAGGTCAGCACCGCTCTGAAAATCAGCACTATCAACACTTTCGGTTAGCATTTCAGTCAGCACTGGGTTAGCACTACTGTTACTAAGGTCAGCATTTAGGTCAGCATCTTTTTCTGACACTAAGAGCGGAAAGTCATGTCCTGGCTGCCGAATAGCAATTTTAGTGATAAAACGTCCTTTCTTGTTTCTGACTTTTGCGGCATTAATATTGAGTTGAGACTTCAGCAGATTGAGCAAAATTGCTGAGAATCGTTGTTTGGTCATGATGCCGTGAGAATTACGCTGCGCCCATTCGCAGTAGTTAGGATAGAGGAACAATTCAGCACTTTGACCGTTATCACCGATTTGCGTTTGTGCGTTTAGGTCATAGTAAAGAGAGTCATTAGCCCAATCCGCCAGAGGATTAGTGCTTAACAATACCTCTGTGCTAAATGAGGCGAGTGAAGGTACTAGTTTGTTAGTGTCACCCACATAAGCGGCGACATCTTTTGCTGGCATCTCTAAAACCCATTGCAATACCCCAGGCAAGTATGGTTGAAATTCCTTTTCTAAAGGGCGGCGCTCATTTTGAGGAACCACTCGCTCAAAAGGCATTGACAGACGACGGCGGGCCAGCGCGTTAGTGTAATCACTGCTTTGAATGATTTCGTTAGCGGCAATCCAGACCACCCCACTAAATCTAAAGCTGCCTGTTTGCTGGATTCCTTTTTTCTCGTGTCGCAGCTCATCATCGCCGGTCAATTTCTTGAGAGTGCTAACATCACCTGTGTAGCGCTCAGAGTCAGTGATAAATACAGCTTTCTTGCCGTAGAGAGCCGCAGTTTCAAAGCGGTTTTGCTCCAACTGCTTCAGTTCTGTAATTGCGTAGTTTTCCCTGCCAAGTAGTGCTTGTACCAGCCGCAATAGAGTACCTTTGCCAGTGCCGCCAGCACCCACTAGTTCCATGAATCGTTGTAACTCTCCGCCGCGTTCGGTTACGGTCGCATTGATGCCAGCGCGAATTACTTGCACCCAGTCAGCTTTACCTTCGCAAGCTTCGAGCAACCATTCTTTAACTGTTTCACAACCTACACTGCGGTCAGCCCATTTAAAAGGTAGCTGACTAAGCATTCTGTATCCCGGCTCATGTGGATACTCTTTGAGGGTATTAACATCAAGCACACAATCCTGAAGACAAATAAAGCCTTTGCGGACTTCCCAGTGATTAACCCTGAGCTTGGCCTTGAGTAAAGTCAAAACGCCGTTGACAAACTTGCTGGAAAAATGGCGTGTCCGCGTTTCTAACTCTGTTAAAACAATTGACATCGCCTCTTCGACGGGAATTTCACCCCAGACCCCGCGTTTATTTTCTGCTTCATACCAGTACCAAGCTTTGTTTGCTACGTGCCAAGCAAGACGAGCGCGGTAATCTTCAGCGATTTGTGCAGCAAAAACCGACTCTGACAAGGTTTTGTTATCAGAATCGTCTTCTTTGAACTGACGTTCCCAAGTTTCAAAGTTAACAGCCTTAACTAACACCTTGTCTCTGAAAGCGTCGCCGCCGTTGGACTGAATGTAATCGTCCATCCCTTTCCCCTCTGCTGCACTCCATAAGCCCGTGGCAATGTACACAGGCACTTTAAACTTAGCTAATTGACAAGCCAGTTTTCTCTGTGCTGCAATCACATTTTTGTTAGCTTTGGTGGATTCGTCGGCATCAAATGCAATAATCCATCCAAACTTAGCACGGGCTAACAATTCTAAGGTATCGACTAGGTAACGTTTGCTTTGTGGGTCATTTTTGGCGGATGTTAATCCCTGTTCAACACCAGCGAGGGCAACTGTGGGGAATCCGTTAGAACAGCCGGCGATCGCCTTAAATAGTCCCTCAGAGAGAAGTAAGCAGGGATGACCGTTTATGTGATAGCAAAGTGCTTTGAGTGCCTCTAAATCCTTCCAGTAGACTGGATTATGAGGATGACGGGGTAGCATTGCGTCATATTCTTCCCTAGTTGCTGTCCGATATTTGGCCGCTTTCTTCTCGTCTGCGCTTTTCCAGGGCTTGTTAGGGCGGTACTGCCCAAAACCGTTGCTTCCGGATAGCCAGATGCCAGCAGAAAGCGCTGTGTATCCTAAGCGCTGGGTCGCTTCTTTGATTTCCATTGAGCGACAGTTAACAGCTATCCACTCAGGACACAAGCCCCGGTTTGTTACGCACTCTTTATAATGTCTGTCTGTAAGTCTATTAGCAGTCAGCGTTGCAGTTGTCTGTGTATGATTCACTTTTTATTACTCCGAATTTTTCAAAATCCGGGTAACTTCTTATTGCAACACGACCGCACAACTGGTTAACATAGAGTTAGCGATCGCGGTTCCGAAAAGTCCTACCACAGACAATTCGTTTCGGAGTTACCCGTGAGAATTTTTCAAATGATGGAACCCGCTTAACTTCCCGGTCGAGCGGGTTTCGTCATTTTTGAAAGAGTTTACCTAATAGGTGTATGGGAATTTCCATCATCAAGCTACATCCTTTACTGTGAAGCCCTTGCTACATTTTTGAATTAACAGCCAACGGTCAGAGTCTTTGTCCAATTACATCCTTATTTTTGTACGCGATCGCTTAATCTTCGCTCCATTCCAACAACTCACAGGGCTGGATTTTATAACAGTCACAGATTTTGTTAAGTGCTATTCCATTGGGTATTTGCTCATGATTGTCGCACAGCGCGTACACTGTGGTTTTTGATAGTCCCGTCTCTTTCATAAATTGATAGCGTGTGATTTTGAGCTTTTCTTCAATAAACCTCCTCACAGTGTTACGAACTGGCATGGCAACGTGTCTGGTATTATCAGACTCCCATTTAACACTATGCCAGTTAAGCTTGCAATTGTCGGCTAGCTTTTTATGGTAAGTTGTCTTGACATTGCAACTTGTCCTGTACTAATATCATAGTGCCTGGGTTATTGATGCGTCAATAACTCAGGCGAACACGATTATTTAGCTACGAACACAGGTTATCTGCATAGCGATCGCTTTATATCTGCGGTCGCGGTAATTGTGCGTGTTTGAACCTTGAAAACTACATAGACCAAGTATGGATATCGATATTAAAAAGTTGCCTTTTTCAGTTTGGTGGCAAATCTCAGAAATCAATGGAACTTGGGCAACTGTCGCTTTCAAAAGATGGACACAGACTGTAGACGCAAGCATCCTGCAAGCAATGAATCTTGAGGAATGCTTGCGGTTGCAGACACTCTCAACTACAGCTTTGAGTGGGCTTGTAAGCAATTCAAAGTCCACAGAAATAAACAAAAAGAAGGATAAGGATTTATGCTCCACCAAAACCAATTACGAAGGTTAGAAGCAATAGATCGCTGGCTCAGAGAAATCCGAGATTCGGAAGAATTCAGACAACTAGAATACTCTCCAGATGTGATGATAGGGGATGCAATACAAGCAGTGGGCGAACTACTTGATTTTCACGTTCCCTATGATTCCAAGCCCTTGAATTTTACTAATGAAGAGTGGCATTCATATCTAGAACAAAAGCCAGTAATGCACATTCGCCGTGTGAAAAATTGGCGTGAAAAGATTAACTCATTCATACTTGATGGAGCGTCAGAAGTAGCAATTCTGAGCTTACTAACAACAGGTTTTATGGTAGTTGGTACTATCTTTTGTCACGGTGTTGACCGCATTGAAGAAAGCAGAGGTGAGAAATATCAACCCACATGGATTTACAACGCCAAAATTTTTGAAGGAAGCGCCATTGCATCTATCGCGGTCTTTCTAGGTGCAAACTTGACAGGCGCGTGTGTTGCGGGAGACAAGAATGATGATCGATAAAGAGCTTGTAGGATGCGTCACGCTATTGAGCCAGAGCAAAACTTACTGGATCGACGGAACCCTGTACAGATATTTAACCAGTAGCGACAGTATCAGATACACTCAGTACTATTTCCGTCCTTTACCGCGTCAGTCTAAGAGTGCTGACTTAAAGCTCAATCGTGACAAGGTGCTAAGGCGCTGCTACGAAGTGCCGAGCTTATATAAACAGCACACAGCAGAGATAAATCACAACTCAATACAGCTGAGTTTGTTCTAAACCTTGGTAACATCTACCACCGCGCAAAACGTTCAAAAGCAAAGTTACAAGCGTGTCAACTAGTCCAAAAGGGGCGCTTTTACGGGGGTAAAAGGAATTTTGTCAATATATCAGAAACTCTGGCAAGCCTTGTTATTGCGTGATTATAGCCGACGAAAAAAAGAGAAAGAAAATTTTTCAGAGTTATTTTTCAGAGTTATTGATAGGTTTCAGCTAGCGGGTTGTACCAAATACCCCTTTTCAGCTAATTGCATACATCAAAAACCTTGGACGCATTCGGAATACGCATCGATTTTATACACACCCAAGTAATAGTTAGGGGGTAATGTGGCAACGAAACAGTATATCGCTAAGTATCATCAGCTAAAACAAATTTACTCGCGTGAGTTAGGAAAAGAGATTGCTGATATCACTTGGTATCGAGTGGTAGCTACTTTGAAACAGCATTTTAATTTCAACGTACTGGGTAGCGACGCGAACAAGATAGTTGAGACATTCGCCGGATTTAAACGGCGCTACGGCAGCTTTACAGGTCGGGGTGAGGGGTTTAGTGAACGCTGGCAAGCATTCAGACATTTCTATGAAATGGATGCTCAATATCAGGGTGGAGAGTTCTTAAAGCTTCTTGCAGAGCATCTAAAAATCAATCTTGATGACGTACCGCGTAGCACTCCTTACTACTGGTTTGAACGTGCTGAACTATCTTTCAGCGCTGAAAATATTTACCACTGCAAAGATTTAGCGCTTGTTGCGTTTGTCGCTGCTAAATGGGCAATCAACAAACGTTCGCAACCGATGAAATCCACAAACACAAAAGTTTTAACACTAGCCCTTTAAGGAGTAAGCATCATGTCTGACAAGTTTACTAACAATGTCCGCGCTCGTTTGTACAAACAGGGTTATCAAGGATTCACTAAGGACGATTACACAACAGCTGCTCTTGCTGTCGAGTGCGATGACCTTGACAATCCAACCAAAGAGCAATTGAGTCAAGCCGTTGACTATCTCAAAGTCAAATCGACAAGCCAATTATCTGTAACTGATGAACCCGTTGAAGAAACCTTTCTTGTAGGCGTAGAAGATGCACAGCCTGAAGTTGAATCTAATCAGCTTACAGTCGCCGAACCAGAAAATCAGATTGTACTGAGTGAGCAAGAAAAGCAATCCCTTGTTGCAGATATTGCACAGGGCGCAGGAATTGAACTCAAAGCGGCGGATGTGAAACAGATTACAGTGTCTATTGCTTCCACCTTCGCATCCAGAAAAGAGTTGAACGAGGCGATTTTTAACGCGCTCGTCCACTTTGCAAGGGAATTCAAGAATCAAGAAGTATCCAAGATCCGACGCAAAGCTGACGAAATTAGGCAGACACTCGCAGAGATGGATGATGTTGCAGGCAGTGAACTGACCCAAATCAAGCAAGCGATGGAGGCCACCGCCCTGGACTACAAAAGCCAGTTTGCAGACCTCGCGTTATCTTTCGCCGGAATTATCGATTAAAGGAGCAAGCAAGCTCACTTACAAGCATTTGTTGATTGGGCTTGTGGGGATACCGTTACTAATTGCACTCGCGGCTCCCCTGTCTCAATGGTTTATGACGGAATGTTGCACATACAGGAGTCAAAAACGTGAAACACATCAAGAATATCGTCGGTAAGCACGGTAAAAAGCTGAAGGCAAGGGCTGAGAAATTAGGCGTTGCAGACAACTTAATCATGGGTTGCATCAATGGCGATGACGCAGCGCTGACCAAAGTAGGGGAAATGGGCAACGAGGGCGAACGCATCTTAACCATCATGCCCTACATCACAGATAACCTCAGTGCATTCATCAAAGGCACTGAGGAGTACAACAAAGGACTTGTAGAGATTTACAAGCAAGCTGGCGCGTCTGGTATTGCTCTGGACAAAGCTAATGCTGATTTAACGATCGCTAATTTAAAGTACGGTCATGAACGCTCAGAAATCGGATTGAAGCTGTCCAGCGACCGCACACTAGAGAATCAGCGCTACAGAGAAAGCATCGACCTAGTTAAGCTCAAGGCTTACATCGATTACCATATCAGCAAAGTTGACCATCTGGCGGCTGCTAAATCGCAGTTAGCCCGACCCGTGAAGGCACAACTAGACGCTGACAGAACTTATGAGATGGAGAAAGCCAAACACCTTCTAACCTATGGTGAAAGCTCAGACCTTGATTTAGTACCTCGTAAGTCATTCACCACTAACAAATTAGTCCAAGCCTTCCGTACTGCTGTTTCTACGATTTTCGAGTAATTAGCATCTAAAAATCCCCTACTAAGTTACCGCTCAGTAGGGGAAATCAAAATTCGTCATAAGAACAATGTTAGATGAACTTGACACCGAATTGCAAGACGGGGACACCGAACAATCACGCTTCTATCAAGACTTTCCTGATACTGCATTTACCCAGGATGAACAAGAAGCTATTAAAAGATTCAAAGCGAAGGAAATTGAAAAGCTTAATCGTAGCCGCGCTGTTCTCAAAGGTATTGAGTCTTGCGGCTGGGGTGTTACTTCCTATTGCTTGGCTAAGTATTTAGTAATAGCTACAGGCTCGGCGGGGCTAATGCCTGCGGTCGCTATTGTTTTGGGGATTAATCAAATAGTTAATCGTGATTTATTGGAGTTCACCGTAAATAAGTCTCCTGAAGGATGGGTTTTTACGGACATGGACAAGGCGATAAAATTTCTCTTTCAAACAATATTCGGATGCTTCATTTTGTGGACTGCTATCGGCGATTTTTACGCGACAATGCAGAACTCACACAAGACTTATGACAACATCAAAGCAACTGTAGAAGATTTTAACCGTCTGCCAGAATCAGACAAAACTATTGTGTTTGTGGTGGGTGCATTAGTGGCAGGCGGTGTTGTTTACGGCATCCACAAATCCAAGTCATGAATGCTCAACCGCTACTAAAAGTTGGTGCTGTCACAGCTTTACTTCTGGGGCTAGCAAGCGCTTATTACTATGGGCAGACACCGCACCCTTATCAGTTTACTGAAGTGCGATTTTGTCCTACTACCGCGAACAAACGGACAATGAAGTACTATGGCAAACCCACACAATCACAATCGGTGCTTGATAATAAATACTGCCGTTTCAAGTACAGATTGCTAACAGAAGTATGGAAGTCACGACAGTTTAATGATGTTGTTTCTCTCCCTGACGGTGCTTTCATTACGTCAGATTTGGCTCCATCAGAGAATCCAAGTCTGTGGTTATTAGTCGCGCCTGCTTTCGTCTGGATGGGTTATTACTGCTGGGCTGCTAAAGATGAGATTGACAACGAATCAAGTTTTCAACGTCTGGAAGATTTTAAGACATCCATTAAGCGTCAAGGCTTAGTTACAAGGACTGAGCGCGATTTACAATCACATGAATCAGGACGGATATCAGACAAGCATAAGAAGGACATCGACAGACGCGCTGATAATTTGTTAGTCAAAGAACGCTATATCTCTCTTGAGGAATTGCAACAACAGTATCAGCGTCAATCAGAGCTTGAAGATTTACAGTTTGATAACACTAAAAAACAGTTCGCGGTCGCTGATTCTGTAGCTGACAAATCTATTGCTGAAAATAGAAGAGATAAGCGCAAAGCGGACGCAGAAAACATCAATTCCAGTAGTGAAAAAGTTAAGGCTCCACAAGGCACGACCGCCCAAGAATTAGTTCAACTATTGAAAAATCATGAGGGTGGCTGGCTATGGGATGTCATTGAGTCCACAAAACCAGTTTGGGTGCTGGGAGGTCAAGGTAGTGGTAAAAGTAGTTTTGCTGCATCAATTGTTATGTGTAGGAAGGCGATTTTTGATTGGAATATTACATCAATCGTTGACGCTCATGGACATAAGAACAGAGCTAAAGCTTGGAAGTTGTTGATTCCTTTAGAGCCAGAATTAATCGGCGAACGTAACGATTATTTAGCTATTGGTGAGGCAATGAATGAAGCTGTTCAACGTTGGAGCGACCGCACAGAAAACGATACCCCTATTCAAACACTTTGGGATGAATTGACACAGCTTTCTATGCAAGATGATTGTAAAGAATCAGTCAAAAAATTTGTGAGACATTCACTTACTGACGTTCGCAAGGCTGCCGAATATCTAGTTTGTATTTCTCATGCTTTTACTAATGCCGCCAGTGGCAATGCTGAGGGTTTTAATGATTTAAGGCAAAGCGAAACTATCCAAATAAAGCGCAAGTCAAAGAACGGTCGCGTACCTCTAAACCATGCTGAAATTAGTGGTCTTTATGATGATGACGGAAATCTAATTGAATCGGAGCGCGTCACAGTTCCAGACTGGTTCTATCCTGATAGCTTGCTCAGATTTCTTAGCGCTCGTTAGTAGATATTTATCAGTCAGAGAACGAAATAATTTCTGACTTGGACGTAAGGATTCAGCATACAGTTAGAAACCTTTTTCGATGAAAAATAGTGAGGGATTTAGATTTATGCACCCAATAGAATTTAAGAAAAAGTGGCAGTTAACTTATAACGACCTGGCACTCGTCTTAGGTTACGAAAATGATTTCACTGTCCGTTGTTGGGGGATAAATGGAGGGCACAGGCGCAACCCCCAAAAAGTGGTTTATGTGGCTTGTCGCCTTCTAGATGAAAAATGGTCAGCTGAGGGCAAACAAATAGATTCTTACCTTTGATAATTTATATCCGTGTGTCTGCTAGATACCTATTAGA
>CAXUOL010000060.1:1685-16659 GCA_964252435.1 uncultured Nostoc sp. | reverse complement strand
AGAATCCTTATTTGTTCATGGTTATAGCAGTTAGTGTCATATCGTTCCTGCTCAGTCCCCTTACTTTAGGCTCCTTTCTGCCTTCCCTGCCCTTAGATAGCCTATTCTCCACCCAAGGCATTATGGTGATGCTGCTAGCAGCTTACGCTGGTGCTATGTGGATGTTTCTCACCAGTGCCCCAAAAGTACACACTGTAATGGTGTCAGATTTGGAGATTGCCCGACAGTTGTATGAAGGGCTGCTAGATTTGCCAGCAGCTGAGGTGCCATTGCACTACTACTACAACTACGAACAAACTATAGGCGCAACTGGTATCGATCCGTTATATATGTCTACTGGGCCGAGCTTGTCTAGCAAAATGATGAATAATGCTAACGATGGGCTGTGGTATCAACTGAAGAAAAACACCCAGCTACACGTCATTACTGGTGCAAGTTTAGGTAGCAAAAATCAGCAACGCCACGTTTGTTTTGACCATGACTGCCTGGAAATGATTTTAATGCGAGTCGAAATGCGCGGTTTGAAATTGAAGATTCGTAACCACAAACCCCTGAACTTTTTGGTCAAGGACTATGAAGGGCGAGTCATTGAGGTGGCTGAGGTAGCGAATTAGTTCTGAGGTTTTAGATTATTTGAGGTTAGGTTTGGCGTAGCTTGCCGCTGTAGGCATCGCTAAACGACCAAAAATATCATTTGATGTTAACTGTGGAGGAGTATCGTAGGTATTTAAGCCCTTTGGCTATTATCATCAACGCTCAAGGGGTTAATCTTGCTGACTTGACAGCAAAGGAAAGGGTGAATACGGTTGAGAGAATGATTCACAAAACCGCAGACAACCCAAATTCAAAGCATAAGTATTTTCAGTTAGTAATTGATAAATATCCATCTTTTAGGAAGTTCCCTAGTTATTTAAGATGTGCGGCTATAGCTGATGCTATTGGAATAGTTTCCAGCTTTCAAAGTAGATATTACGAGTGGCAGGCAGTCAGGGATAAGAAAGTACAGGGCAGCTAAACCTCCGAGGTTAACCCCACACTCCGCATATATTAAAGCGGATTTAATAAATATGAATTTGGAGAACATCAAGCCTGAAACGATTAACTGGTAATCATTTCAGGCTTTTTTCCTAGTAAAATAATCGAATGAAGCAGAGATGCTAATTTCTCCTCTCTCTCTTTCCGGTTTTTAATTTTGACTGCTGCAAACTTAATAATTTTTAGTTAACCTTTCAATACAAATTTTTAATTTTTCAGCTAAAACCCGTACATGAGGTTCAGACATAATACTATCATGATGACCAGGAATATCATGGATTTCTAAACCGCCAGCAGCTAATTCTTCCCACCTTTCCAGATAACGAGTATATTCTTGAGTTTGTTCGACTGCTCTAAAAAATATTACTTTCCCTGGATAAACTGTAAGATAATAATTTTTGTAAGCAGTAGCGATCGCATCTCTCACTGCTAAGTTGAGAAATGCACGAGGTAAAGGCAGATTCCTCCTCACATAAAATTGGTAAACATTTTCCTTAATTCGATTCTGAATTCGGTGATTAATCTTTTCCCAAATCGATTTTATCTGCTGTTGAAGTGTCAAATTAGCAAAAGAGCTAAGGTTGCGCTTAATCATATCCTTTAAACTCAATACAGATTGATGGATATGAGACGACTTTATTTTCATGGGAGATACAGAATTCACAGCTTTATTTGCTGAAGGTATCATTTTCGGAGGATAGGCATCAAAAATAGTTAGTAATTCAACAGTCTCTCCTTGAGCATAAAGTTGTTGTGCCATTTCATAAGCTATCACACCTCCTGCACACCATCCTCCCAGAAAATATGGGCCGTGTGGCTGAACAGTTTTTATTTCTTTAATATAATGAGATGCCATATCCTCAACACAGGTATGGGGAGATTCTATACCATCTAAACCCTTTGCTTGTAATCCATAAACTGGTTGATCTGCATCTAATTTAGACAACAAATTTAGGCTATATATCAAACTTCCGTAAATAGTATGTATATAGAAAAAAGGTCTTTTTGAACCATGAGGTTGAATCGGAACTAATGAAGAACTAAAAGTAGAAGATTCTTCTTGACGAAGTATATTAGCTAGTTTTTTAATTGTTGGAGCTTGGAAAAAAGTATTCGGAGTAATATTTTTGCCTAATATATTTTCAATTTGAGTAACTAGCCTTATAGCTAGTAGAGAATGTCCTCCTACATCAAAAAAGTTATCATTCAACCCAAGGGGATTAACACCCAACACATTTTCCCAAATTTTGGTAAGTTTTAGTTCTAAATCATCAGATGGGGCTATATATTCTGCCGATTTCAACTTGTTAAAATCAGGAGTGGGAAGCGCAAGACGATTAATTTTACCATTAGGAGTTAAAGGCATAACATCAAGTACAACAAAAGCAGCAGGAAGCATATAATCAGGTAACTTCTGCTCCAGGTACTGTTTTATTTCATTGATAATAACCTCACCTCCTCTAGGAATAATATAAGCTACTAATCGCTTCTCTCCAATCATATCTTCTCTAGCAATGACAACAGCTTCTTTAATTTGAGAATGTTGGTTTAATAAAGCTTCAATTTCTCCTAATTCAATACGAAAACCACGAATTTTAACTTGAAAATCTTTCCTACCTAAACATTCTATGACACCATTAGCTCGCAAGCGTCCCAAGTCTCCAGTGCGGTAAATTCTCTTATTTCCACCCTGCGGGTCTTCTAAAAATGCTGCTTTTGTTAATTCTGGTTTTTGCCAATATCCAAGGGAAATATAAGGACTTCTAATCGCTATTTCTCCATAGATATCAGTTTGCTTACATTCATGATTAAGCAAAATAATTTCTGTGTCTTCAAAAGCATAACCTGCCGGAACATACTTCTGAGTTATTTTGGTGTTTTTATCAATTAAATATTGAAGATTGAAAGAAGATTCTGTTGAACCTAAACCATTAACAAAAATACATTCATCCGCAAAGAATTTTTGATATAATTCAACATCATTTTTAAGAACTTGTTCTCCTCCTAATACTACTAAACGCACCTGAGAAAGCTGCTTTTTGACAATTGATTCTTGGGAATTTAATATCTCAATAAAATGTCGATAAACCGTAGGAGTCGAATGATAGATAGTAATTTTCTCTACTTCTAACCAATCAACTAAATGAGCTAAACCTTCTGACTTGATATCAAACGGGTACAGAGTAGCACCATTCAAAAGAGCCGAAAAAATATCAATAATTGCTGCATCGAAACTATAAGATGCAAATAAACTTAATTTGTCCTCTGATGAAACATGAAGATTATTAGTATAGTTTCTAATGAAATGTAAGACGTTGCGATGATTTTGGATAACTCCTTTGGGTTTTCCTGTTGAACCAGAAGTATAAAGAATATAGGCAAGAGTATCTACTGATATTTCTTGGTTAATTTCTAAAAACGAATCATCAATCTTAATATCGTCAACATTAATTACGGGCAATTTACCCTGAACTAATTCTTGAGCATAATTCAAATTTTTGTGATTAGTTAAAACTACTTGAGCAAGCGAATCTTCGAGAATATATAAAACCCTATCTTGGGGATATTTGGGGTCAAGAGGAATATAAGTTTTACCTGCTTTCAGGACTCCCAAAATTGCAGCTATCATTGGTGCATCATGGTCAAATAACAGGGCAATCTTACTCTCTTGCTCGTTATTTTCCTCAAGAAGTGCTTGAGCTATCCTGTTAGCTTGAGTATTTAACTCTTTATAAGTCCATTGATAATTTTGAGTTTTGACAGCAATATGATCAGGGTATTTTGTTACTTGCTGCTCAAATCGCGATGGTATAGATTGTTCAATTTCTTGTTTTGTAAATTCTATAAATGAATTAGTAGGACTAACTTGATGACGCTGATGTGATAATTCATAACGCTCCGTTTCAGTTAAAATCGAGAAACTAGAGATTGTTTTTTCTGGATGAGTAGAAATTCCTTCTAGCAATTTCTGGAAATGCGTTGCCATCCATTGAATTGTATCTACATTGAAGAGAACCGTATTGTAAACAAATCGCAAATTAATTTGATTATTTTCTTCTCCTACATAGAGACTCAAATCAAACTTAGAAGTGCTTTCAATAATAGAAATTGGTTCGACTATTAAATCATTAAGTTTGAGAGAATCCTGAGCCAAGGGAACCATGTTAAACCAAACTTGAAATACCGGATTATAGCTGACACTTTTTGCTAGTTTGAGTTCTTCTACTAGCTTTTGAAAAGGTAAGTCTTGATGAGTATAAGCGTCTAAAGTAACTTGTCGAACCCGATTTAATAATTCTCGGAAACTAGGATTTCCGCTCAAATCGCTTCGCAAAGCCAAAGTATTGACAAAAAACCCAATTAAATTTTCAATTTCTGTGCGGTTGCGCCCCATGATGGGAGTTCCCACAATTATATCTTCTTGTCCACTGTAGCGAGAAAGTAACACTTTAAATGCTGCCAAGAGAGTCATAAATAAAGTGACGCCTTCTTTTTGGCAGAGGGTTTTGATGTTTGCGGTTAATTCCGAAGACAACAACAGAGTATGGGAAGCACCTTGGTAAGTTTGTACTTGTGGACGGGGAGAGTCCATAGGTAATTCTAAAACAGGTAAGGCTCCACCTAATTGTTGTTTCCAGTAAACAAATTGAGATTCTAAAAATTCATCTGTAAACCATTGGTGCTGATACAAGGCAAAGTCAGCATATTGGATGGAAGGGGATGGTAATTGTAAGGGATTTCCTGTAGAAAAGGCTTGATAAAGTGCCGCCAGTTCCCGTTGCAATATATCATCAGACCAGCCATCAAAAATAATGTGATGAATATTAAATAACAGTAGATGCGATTCTGCCTTTAACCGCAACAGTTTCACACGAAAGAGAACATCATTTGCTAGGTTAACAGGTGTTTTTGCTTCTTGTTGAGCGATGTTTTCTGCTTCTATTTCTCGTTGCTTATTAGGCAACGATTGTAAATCAATGATAGGTAATTTGAAATCAATATTTTTAGTAATTACCTGAGTTGGTTCTCCGTCTTTTGAAATAAAATTAGTTCGCAGAATTTCATGACGTTGTATAATTTCGCCTATACTTCTTTCTAAGGCAGTAATATTTAGTACACCCTGAAGCCGTAGCTTGAAGGGCATATTATAAGCAGTGCTGTTGGGTTCTATTTGCGCGAAAAACCAAAGACGTTGTTGAGCAAAGGAAAGTGGTAGATTTTCTTGTTGCTGTCTGGGTTCAATTGGTGGCAATAATAAAGAATTGTTAGTTTGTTCAGTAATACCGATAGCAAGGGAAAGTTGCGAAATAGTAGGATATTCAAAGAGTAAGCTTAATGGTATTTCTTGATTAAAGGTTTGTCTGATACGCGAGACAAGAAGAGTCGCCAGCAATGAATGTCCACCTAACTCAAAGAAGTTATTATCAATGCCAATATTTTCTACTTTCAGAACCTGACTCCAGATATTAACAAGAATTTTTTGTGTATGAGTTATTGGAGCAGTATATTTAATTTGAGAAGCAGAAAAATCGGGAGCAGGAAGAGCATGATAGTCAATTTTACCATTGGGAGTCAAAGGGAAAGATTCTAAAGGCACGAAAGCAGAAGGAACCATATAATCAGGTAGCTTCTGTTTCAAATAATCACGTAATTTGTGGGATATTTCTGATTGTAATAAGGTTGTTTCTTTATTACCTATTCCCGATTTGGTAGAGTAGGGGATAATATAGGCAATTAATCTTTGTTCGCCAGGTATATATTCTCTAGCGATAACTTTAGCTTCCTTCAAATCTGGATATTGATTTAATAAAGTTTCGATTTCTCCTAATTCTATTCTGAAACCGCGTATTTTAACTTGGTTATCGATGCGTCCCAGAAATTGGATATTACCATCAGGTAAATAACGAGCTAAATCTCCCGTTTTATACAATTTGGTATTTTCTAGGGGATGAAAAATGAACTTCTCATTCGTTAATTCCGGTCGATTTAAATAACCTTGTGCCAAACTCTCTCCTCCAATATATAACTCCCCAGCAACACCGATAGGAACGAGATTTTTCTGAGGATCGAGAATATATACTTTGCGGTTTGGTAAGGGACGACCAATGGGAATGTTGGTATAAGATTCGATTGCTGTAATGTCTTGAGGAACTGTAAAAGCGATCGCTGTTATGGTTGCTTCTGTCGGTCCGTAAGCATTAATTAAGCTTACTCCTTTTATCGGACTGTTGTACCACATTTTTAGGGTTTCTGCTGGTAGTGCTTCACCACCGCAAATGACTAATCTGAGTTGATTTATGGGAGCGAAACAAGTCTTTTCATCTAGAGACTGCAACCATTGAGTTAAGTAAACAGGAGGAATGTCAACAACAGTCAAACTATAATTAATCAATTTTTGGTGGAATTCCCAGGGAGTTAATAATTTCGCGTCAGCAATGATCAGCGTAGCTCCCACTACTAGAGTTGTTAAAATTTGCTCCAAGGAAACATCGAAACTGAGGGAGGCAAATTGTAAAATGCGATCGCTCGAATTGAGTTGGTAGTGTTGTATAATATTCTGGCAGTGATCAGCGATCGCTTGATGTAAAATCAAAACTCCTTTCGGTGTTCCTGTTGAACCAGAGGTATAAATAATATAAGCCAAATTCTCCGCACTTATACAACTTTGCAGATTGTTTGTAGATTCGATTGCAATATGTAGCCAATCTGCATCTAAATTCACAACTTGCAGCAAATTTATGGATAACTTATCAGCTAAAGATTTTTGGGTCAAAAGAATAGTAACTTGCGAGTCCTCAATCATAAACCTGAGACGTTCTTGAGGATAAACTGGGTCTAGTGGTAAATAGACACCTCCAGCTTTGAGAATTCCTAATAACCCAATAATTCTTGCTAAAGATGGTTCTAAACACAATCCGACTAATTTATTCGCACCGATTCCCAGTTTTCGCAGATAATTTGCTACTTGATTAGCTTTTTTGTTGAGTTCTTGATAGGTTATTTCTTCGTTTTCAAACACTACCGCAATCGCATCAGGTGTTTTTTCTACCTGTTCTTCAAACAATTGATAAATATATTTATCATTATTAATATTTACCTCACTCTGATTCCAAGCAATTAATAATTGATGTTTTTCCGATTCAGTTAGTAAAGATAATTTCCAAATATTTTGTTCAGAATCAGTCAATATCTCAGACAATAAAACTTGGAAATTTTTGAGCATTCGCTCCATTGTTGAATCATCAAACAAATCCGTATTATATTCCCACTCACCTATTAACTGCCCATTCCGTTCTTCCATTGACAAAGTGAGGTCAAATTTCGCCGTTGTTATTAATGGTTCTAAAACTTCTACATTCAAATTCGGTAATTTTAATTCTCCTATTAGTGCATTTTGCAAAGCAAACATCACCTGAAAAATAGGAGTATGACTAGGATCGCGTTCTGGTTGTAAAACTTCAACTAGCTGCTCAAATGGTACATCCTGATGGGTGTATGCTTCTAAACATACCCGTCGGACTCGACTTAGTAATTCTCTAAAACTCGGATGTTCAGCTAAATTAGTCCGTAACGCTAAAGTATTAACAAAAAATCCTATTAATCCCTCAATTTCTCTGCGGTTACGTCCCGCAATCGGAGTTCCTACAATCACATCTTCTTGTCCGCTGTAACGACAAAGTAATACTTTAAATGCTGTTAGTAAAGTCATGAACAAAGTCACACCCTCTTTTTGAGCAAAAGATGTGATACTTGCAGTTAACTCTGGTGATAAAACGAAGGTTTTTGTTGTTCCTCTGTAGGTTTGGACTCTGGCACGGGGACGGTCTATAGGTAATTCTAATATAGGTAAAATTCCACTTAGTTGCTGTTTCCAGTAATTAAATTGTGATTCTAAGTTACTATCAGTAAACCACTTTCTTTGCCATAAACTAAAGTCTGCATACTGAATAGCAAGTTTCGTTAACGGAGAAGTCAAACCTTCACAATAAGCTGTATAAATTGCGTTCAATTCCGCAAATAGTATCCCAAAAGACCAGCCATCAAAAATGATGTGATGAATATTAAATATCAGTAGAGATTTTTCTGCGCTCAATTGCAACAAATGAACGCGAAATAGAGCATCTTTCGCAAGATTAAAAGGACTTTCTGCTTCTTTTTTAGCTATGTTTGCAGCTTCTATTTCTGGTTTATCATCAGATAGTGATTGTAAATTAATCACAGGTAAACTAAAGCTATTTTTCGAGCTATCATTAATAATCTGTATCGCTTGTCCGTCGATAACAACAAAATTTGTGCGTAATAATTCGTGACGTTCTATGATGTCAGTGATGCTTTTTTCCAAAACAGCGATGTCAAGTAAACCCTGAATTTTAAAACTGTAAACAAGATTATAAGCAGTGCTATTAGGTTGTAATTGGTCTAAAAACCAGAGACGTTGTTGAGCAAAAGATAGGGGTAGAGTCTCTAGCTGTTGTCTTGGTTCTATTACTGGTACTAATAAATTATTATTAGTTGTTTCTGTAATACCAAGATGTTTGGAAAATCCAACAATAGTAGGAAATTCAAATAATAAATGGATTGGGATTTCTTGGTTAAATGCCTGTCTAATTCGGGATAGAACTTGTGTCGCTAGTAATGAATGTCCACCTAATTCAAAAAAGTTATCATCAATTCCAATATTATCTACCTTCAGAACTTGACTCCAAATATCAGCGATAACTTTTTCTGTAGGATTCTGAGGAGCAACATAATTACTTCGAGCAGGTGTGTAATTGGGAGCAGGAAGAGCGCGATAGTCAACTTTACCATTATTAGTCAAAGGGAAAGACTCTAACACTACAAAAGCAGCGGGAATCATATAATCAGGTAGCTGCTGTTTTAGGTAATCGCGTATTTGATATGAGATTTCTGATTGTAATGAGTTAAATTCCTCTTTTACAGAGTTGGGTATAATATAGGCAACTAATCTCTTATCTCCAGGAATATCTTCCCTAGCGATAACTTTAGCTTCTCTCAGATTTGGATGTTGATTTAATAATGTTTCGATTTCTCCTAACTCGATTCTGAAACCACGAATTTTTACTTGATTATCAATTCTTCCTAGATACTCAATATCACCATTAGGTAAATAACGAGCTAAATCACCTGTTTTATAAAGACGTGCTTCTGGTTGATTATTAAAAGGATGGGAAATAAACCTTTGGGCAGTTAATTCTGGTCGATTTAAATAACCACGCGCTAAACCTGCACCTCCAACATAAATTTCACCAGCTACACCAATAGGTACTGGTTGCAGATGAGAATCTAATATGTAAAATTGTAAGTCTGGAATCGTACAACCAATTACTTTTGATGAAGAATTTAAATCGTCTATATTGATGGGGCGATAGGTAACATGAACAGTAGTTTCCGTAATACCGTACATATTCACTAATTGAGGAAACTTGTCTCCATGTCTGTCAAACCAAGGTTTTAAGCTTTGAATATTCAGTGCTTCTCCACCAAAAATAACAAAGCGTAAGTTCAAATTAATACTAGAATTACTATTATTATTTAAAGACGCTTCAAATTGTATCAGTTGTTGGAAAGCAGAAGGTGTTTGATTCAGAACTGTAATTTTTTCTTGCAATAATAAATTATAAAATAATTCAGGAGAACGACTCACATAATAAGGGACAATAACGAGACGACCACCATAGAGAAGCGCACCCCAAATTTCCCACACGGAAAAGTCAAATGCGTAGGAATGGAACAAAGTCCAAACATCATTCTGACTAAATTGAAACCAAGGCTGCGTGGCTGCAAATAAACGAACGACGTTACAATGGGCAATAAGAACACCTTTAGGTTGACCTGTTGAGCCAGAAGTGTAAATAACATAGGCGAGGTTATTAGGCTTAATGGCTATTTTTGTTGGTTGACTTGGTGTTTTGACGATATCTTCCCAATCAGTATCTAAACAAACTATCCTAGCTTGATGTTCGGGAAGTTTTTCAACTAAATGCTGTTGTGTTAACAATATTGAAACTTGAGAATCTGACAGCATGAAAGCTAAACGCTCTTGAGGATAGGCAATATCTAAAGGTACATAAGCTCCACCAGCTTTGAGAATCCCTAATATTCCTATAACCATTTCTAGGGAACGTTCTACACAAATACCCACTAAAACTTCTGATTGTACTCCTAATGATTGCAAATAATTAGCTAATTTATTTGCACGTTGATTGAGTTCTTGATAAGTAAGTTGTTGATTTACTCTTCTGCTGTCGGAGACGCTACGCGTAGCTTGCTTCCCCAAAGGGGTACGAGAAGTTGCGCTTTGCTCGTCTGCAAACACCACCGCGATTGCATCTGGTGTCTTCTCTACCTGTTCCTCAAACAACTCATGAATGCACTTATCTTGGGGATAATCTGTCTGAGTTTGATTCCATTCAATTAATAATTGATGTCTTTCCTGTTTTGTAACAGGGGCTGTAAAACCGTGCAAGAAACTATACCAGAATTGTTCAGGATTTGCATAAGACTCTAGAAAAGTATCTTCTATATTTTTCATAAGTATGTTTTTTCAGAATATGTTTGCGTATTAATACTTGTAAAAATTAAGTGTATTTTTTATATTTCAAAAATACTTGAAAAGTATAAAAAATCACCCTTAAATCTAATAAGTTTAATGAAGGATTTTTTAGTTAAGGAAATTAATCTGCCCGAAACCATTGTAGAGACGTTACATGTAACGTTTCTACAATGATTAACTCCGGGGCATCCTGAACCGCCGTGATAAAATTGTTATTTCTAGGGAGTTATGCGTTTCCTCCGTAGTAAACATTATCCGCAAGACCAAATCCGTTGTTGTACTTATCCAAATTGTAATTAATTACACTACTAGCCTCTAATCCATAGAGAACATTGGTGTTGGAACTGTAGGGATTTGGCAAGCTGGAGGCACTCGAAATGCCTTGACTCCAGTAAGTATCAGCAAGGGGGCTATTAACACTGCTACCAGTCATACTGTTCAATGCGCCATCGCCCTTCTTATCGCCATTTTCGTCTGGAGTTATGGCTTGCAACCAATTGATGCCTTCGTTAATGTAGTATCGAGCATCTTTATCAGTTGTATTGGCGGTGTCAATGGGGTTGCCAGCGAGGTAATTCAACCAACCAGCAACCAAAGAGCGACCAAGATCGTAACGCTTATCTCCGTTCGGGTGTTGGGAAGCATCAACAATCTGGAGTGCCTGTTTACGAGAATAGAAGAGAGTATCTTCACCTGCATCACTTTTACCATTGCGGTTGTAGTCGCCGATTAGTACACCTGTTTCATATTGTCCGGTCACTGGATCGAGAACTTTTCCAGGTTGTGCAGAATTGGTGTAAGGTGCGAACAGAAGATCGCCGTCAGCGAAATTGAACTCTGTTTTTTGTGATGGTTCGTTGCCTTGAATACCGTCCCAGAAGGTTTGCCAGGTTGTGTTCTGCCAAAAGCCGGGAGTACGTACACCAGGGGCAGCAACAATTGTGTCGGTATCGGTGGCACTATTGTTGGTGGTGTTGGTGTCAGTGAAACCAGTTGGACCCGTAATTGTAGCAGTATTAGTGAGAGAGCCACTGGTTTGAGTCGTTGCTTTGAGGATATCAAGAGATTTGAGCTTAAAGCTATCGTCGGTATCGCCGATTTTAGCGGCAATTACCACAGCGTTACCTACAATGTTACTCGCATTGATATCTGCCGTGCGATCGCTGCTACCACCGTTGTTGAATTCGGTAAAGCCGAAGCTATTGAGAACCGAACTATTTAAGTTAAGGTGATTGGTGTAAGGATTGTTGAAGTTACCAACCCAGACAGAGATATCACTATCCCCACCATCAACGTAAGCTAATGCAGCTTTGTTAATAACCACCGACTCAGAGAATTCTAGCAAAACGTAGTTGTTAAGACCAGAATTATCGATGCGATGGCTTCCATTATTACCATCTTCAGTGCCATCAATTACACCTAAGCCCCAACTGCCGTAGATACCCAGAGCGGCGGTATTCCAGGTTCCCGTGCTGGTGCTACTGAAAGCACTGGCTTTGACAGAAACACCATTAGCAGAGAAAGTGCGAATGTTGCCCTTACTACCATTGCTCGAACTGCCATCGGTCAAGTTAATAGTGGTAGCAGTGGTGTAGGAAGAAGTCGCAGCGGCTACAGTTGCATTTACGGTATAGGTGATGCTGCTGCCACCTGCTAAGGTGACGTAATCATTGATGTTGCCTGTACCACTGGTTTGATTGTCTTTAGCTCCTCCGGTAGCGACACTAGTCCAAGTCACATCGGTGAGATTCGTTGGCATGATATCGCTCACCAAGGCATTGGTAGCAGTCATCAAACCATTATTTTTAGCGACAATGGTGTAGGTAATCTTCTGTCCGGGGGTAACAGTTGTCAAACCATCGGTTTTGGTAATTGACAGGTCGCCGATGTTTTTAATTAGTCCTGCATCAATCGTCAGGTTATCAGTTGTACCGACAGAGAATTGAGCCGTTGTGCCGTTGGCATTAACAACATCACTATCAACCGCATCGCTTCCCATATTGGCGGTGGTAAATCCATCGAAGCCAGTGGGTTGAACGAATTGAACGCTGTAGCTGCTGTTGGCGTTGACGTTGAATTGGTAAAGACCATTGGTATCGGTGGTCGTTGTCCCAATTTGAGTAGCTGCTTGGTTAAAGAGCTTAACAGCTACACCAGAAACTCCTGATTCACCTGCATCTTGAACACCATTTCCATCAACATCGTACCAAACGCGATCGCCTATTTTCACAGTAGAAGCAGCAACAATCGTGTCTGTGTCGATGGCGCTATTGTTGCTGGTGTTGGTGTCAGTGAACCCAGTGGGACCTGTAATTGTAGCAGTGTTGCTGACACTACTGGTTTGAGTCGTTGCTTTGAAAATATCAAGAGATTTGAGCTTAAAGCTATCGTTGGTATCGCCGATTTTAGCGGCAATTACCACAGCGTTACCTACAATGTTATTCGCATTGATATCCGCCGTGCGATCACTGCTACCACCGTTGTTGAATTCGGTAAAGCCGAAGCTATTGAGAACCGAATTATTTAAGTTAAGGTGATTGGTGTAAGGATTGTTGAAGTTACCAACCCAGACAGAGATATCACTATCCCCACCATCAACGTAAGCTAATGCAGCTTTGTTAATAACCACCGACTCAGAGAATTCTAGCAAAACGTAGTTGTTAAGACCAGAATTATCGATGCGATGGCTTCCATTATTACCATCTTCAGTGCCATCGATTACACCTAAGCCCCAACTGCCGTAGATACCCAGCTTGGCTGTATCCCAAGTTCCTGTACTGGTGCTACTGAAAGCACTGGCTTTGACGGAAATACCATTAGCAGAGAAGGTGCGAATGTTGCCCACAGTACCATCGCTCGAACTGCCATCAGTCAAGTTAATGGTAGTGGGGGTGGTGTAGGAGGAAGAAATCGCGTTAGCGGCTACAGTCGCATTTACTGTATAGGTGATGCTGCTACCGCCTGCTAAGGTGACGTAATCGTTGATGTTGCCTGTACCACTGGTTTCATTGTCTTTAGCTCCTCCAGTAGCGACGCTAGTCCAAGTCACATCGGTGAGATTCGTCGGCATGATATCGCTCACCAAGGCATTGGTAGCAGTTATCAGACCATTATTTTTAGCGACAATGGTGTAAGTAATCTTCTGTCCGGGGGTAACAGTTGTCAAACCATCGGTTTTGGTAATTGACAGGTCGCCGGCATTTTGATAAATCCCTGCATCCAAAGTCAGGTTGTTTTCCCCAGAAGCGAGCGTAACAATCTGAGTTTTGCCAGTGCTGGCATTAGCATCAGAATCTACAGCATCATTAGCACCTATATCAGCTTGAGTAAACTGATATCCCACAGGCAAATTAGAGAATCCGACTTGATATTGTTGACCAGGTGTTAGTCCAGCGAAGTTGTAGTTGCCATTAGCATTGGTAGTTGTGATGATGGTGGTATCGCCAATGCCGTTGATGATGCCATCTGATCCGCCGCTAGTTAGGGTAACAGTTACACTACTTACTCCCGTTTCACCTGCATCTTGGATGCCGTTACCGTTGTTGTCTAACCAAACTTTATCTCCTAAGCTCGCTAATCGTACTAACCCAGCATCTACTGTGCCGTTAAATTCTCCTGATGTCAGGGTAACTGTTTGGGTTAAACCTGTTGTGCGGTCGGCATCGCTGTCTTTGCCGTCGTCTCCAACGTTGGCTGTACTGAAGATATAACCTGCTGGCGATGTAAATTTAACTTGATAATCTCCAGGGGTTAAGCCGCTAAAGTTGTAACCACCATTTGCATTTGTGGTAGTTGTAGCGATGACACTACCAGTGACGGGGTTGATTAATTGTACTGTTACCCCTGCTACCCCGGCTTCTGCTACATCTTGAATACCGTTGTTGTTGGCATCATTGAATACGAAGTCTCCCAAGGATGCTGTTTTGTAGAACCCGGAATCGACTGTTGTATCATTCTCCCCTGGAGAGAGGTTAACTACATCGGTAATGAGTCCATTACTGTCAATCGCATCGTTGCTACCTACATTAACGGGGCTAACGCCATTAAAGCCATTAGGTTGTACAAATTGAACTTTGTAATCTCCTGGTTGCAGGTTGGTAAAGGAGTAAAGTCCATTACCGTCTGTGGTTGTGGTGGCAATGACATTACCTGCTGTATCCAACAGGTTGACTGTGGTATTCGCGATACCTGCTTCCCCTGCATCTTGAATACCGTTGGCATTTTTGTCTTCAAAGACAAAGTTACCTAAGCTAGCTAATCGTACTAACCCAGCATCTACTGTGCCGTTAAATTCTCCTGATGTTAATGTGACTGTTTGGGTTAAACCTGTTGTGCGGTCGGCATCGCTGTCTTTGCCGTCGTCTC
>CAXUOL010000060.1:0-1585 GCA_964252435.1 uncultured Nostoc sp. | reverse complement strand
TGGCATCATTGAATACGAAGTCTCCCAAGGATGCTGTTTTGTAGAACCCGGAATCAATAGTTCTGTTAACCTCTCCACCAATTAAGGTAATAGGTGCGGAGGTCAAATTATTGCGGTCAGCATTGGAATCTAGAGATGTGTTGCCTTGCAGGTAAGGACTGACTGTATTAAAGCCTGCTGGTAAGCTAAATCTCACCTGATAGGTACTGGGCAGTAGCGGTCCAAACTGATACCAGCCCTTCTCAATTTGTGTTGTGTAGGGGTTGTCTCCAGTAAGAGTGGTGCCAAGAACATTACCCTTGCCATCAAGTAACGTAACTGTTGCACCATCTATTCCTTCTTCATTAGCCTCTTGAACCCCATTGGCATTTAAGTCATGCCAAACGAAATCTCCAATACCTGCTGTCTTGACTTCCATCAAGATCGGTTGCAGGTTGGCACCTTTAAGAATTACTCCAAAATCTTGCCCTGCTACTGGTACAAACTTAGTGCCATTGGTTACAGCAAAACTCACTAACGCATCTGCTTTCTGCTGACTATAAACTTCCAATGAGTTGTAGTCTACGTTATTTAATACTGGTGTTTCTCCCAGTAGTTTCCAGATAGCTAGTTGTACATCACCCCAAGTGTAGTCTACATTATTGTAGCGGTATTTGTTGTTGACTAGGTTGCTTGCTTCTGTAACGTTATTTATCAACCAGTTGATTTGCTTAAGTTGATTCAGGTATTGTTCAGCAGGCGAATTGGTTGTCTGTGAACCTGCATAAAGGATACCAGCGGGTATGTTGCCGTAGCTGGAATATACACTAGCTTGATTATAAGTACCTCTACTAATTGCAACGGTACTATTAACACACCAAGCGTCATAGACTCCATTCAGTTGTCCGCCATTAGTGATGGTGACATTTATGTAACTGGGTAAAAGAGATGCTGTAGTTGTTGATGTGTCGTAATTAGTGATGATTTCTGTTGCTGTAGTTGGTAATATTGAGTTGAAGATTGAGAGATTGTTATCTGCCATAAGTTTTCCCCTGGGCATTTATGTTAGTCGGTTCGACAATAGTCTTGAAATTTTCACGATTAAACTTAAGTAAATATATGCATTTACTTGTTCTTCTATGCATATATCTTGACTGTATCTCTCAAAAAAAATAAGCGTAATTATCCTGAAATAGTAATTTGAAGCGATTTCACGATTTTTTTACCAAAACTTAAAAATCAAGTTTCCCAACAATATATATGTAGAGTTAATTTATACGAAATCAATAAATATATCTGGCATGTAAATCTTAAAAAATCAATGAAATTAGCGTTTTGAGTCTTTGATTAAATAAATATTTTCTATGTAATATAATTTTTATCAGCTTAATAAAAATCATAAAGAAAGCTTTAAAAGGGTGTGCTAGCTACTGAGACTGTTACGGATACTGTCATCAGGGGCGTGTGACGTGAAAGGAAATATACTTGAACCCCACACTCCGCAGATATTAAATCCGCTTTAATATCTGCGGAGTGTGGGGTTGATGAACAAGGCGAGATTGGGCATGGTGGCAGGAATAAAGTACTTGAACTTGTTGTGCTAACT
>CAXUOL010000059.1:0-17004 GCA_964252435.1 uncultured Nostoc sp. | reverse complement strand
AGTTAGGAGTTAGGAGTTAGGAGTTGGGAGTTGGGAGTTGGGAGTTGGGAGTTGGAAGTTGGGAGTTGGGAGTTAGTATGCTCTCTTATCAACTTTTAATACCACTCTCAGTATAGTAGAAGATTCATAATCGATAATCCAGATATCGATGCCAGGAAGAGTGTTGACCGAAACAAAAAAGGATACAGAGCAACTAAATTTAGGGACATCCAAGAATTAAATTACTCAATTCCTCCATCCAACGCCACTATCCAATTTCTCCCCTTGCCTCCCCTGCCTCCCCTGCTTACCAAAACGATTGATTATTTTTTTATTTGGAAGTCCCTTATGGGGATTGTTAATTTTCAATTTTGATTCAGAGCAAAGTGGCGTGACTTATGTCTATAGAATTTGGGCGGGAAATTTGCGGCAATCTTGACATTGCAGAATCGCGGGAATGGTTAGTTACTAACGGTATTGGTGGTTACGCCTCTGGAACTGTGGCTGGTTTATTGACTCGCCGCTATCACGGACTATTGGTAGCAGCATTGAAACCACCTCTGGGTCGTACCTTACTGCTGGCAAGACTAGATGAAACTGTCCTGTATGATACCCGCTCTTATTCTCTAGACACCAATCGTTGGGCAGATGGTATTGTCAGTCCCCACGGTTATCAGCATATTGAACGTTTTTCTCTAGAAGGTACAATTCCTGTATGGTGTTTTGCTGTTGCTGATGCCTTATTAGAAAAACGGGTGTGGATGCAACAAGGCGCGAACACAACTTATGTCCAATATACTTTGCGTCGTGCCACCCAACCGCTAAAGTTGACGCTCAAAGCAATAGTCAACTACCGCGATTATCACAGCGACACTCAAAGCAATGGTTGGCAGATGTCTGTTGAACAGGTGGAACAGGGGATTTGTGTAACTGCTTATCCGGGTGCTGTACCACTATATGTACTGAGCAATGCCTACGGCGGTAAACTATGCGCTAGTATATCTGTTGTCCACAATTGGTATCATGGCTTTGACTTAGCAGTTGAACGCTATCGAGGATTGAGCGACAAAGAAGACCACCTCCACACCGCCACCTTTGAAGTTACACTGAATCCTGGTGAAGCGATCGCCTTTGTAGCCAGCACAGAAAAACAACCAAATCTCAACGGTGAAGCAGCAATAAAGTTACGTCGCGCTCAAGAGCAGAAGTTAACAGAATTTTGGAAAACTAATCGACCCCTGAAGACTAAAGAATCACCTAGTTGGATCGACCACCTAGTACTAGCAGCTGACCAGTTTATTGTCGATCGCTCATTGCCAGAAGACCCGCACGGTAAAACCATCATCGCTGGTTATCACTGGTTTAGCGACTGGGGACGCGACACCATGATTAGTCTACCTGGTTTGACAATTTCCACTGGTCGCCCAGAGGTAGCACGCTCAATTCTTCGCACCTTTGCCAGATATGTAGACCAGGGAATGTTACCTAATCGCTTTCCCGATGCGGGTGAGCAACCAGAATATAATACAGTCGATGCCACTCTCTGGTACTTTGAAGCAGTCCGCGCCTACTACAGCGCTACAGATGATGATACTTTGCTTGCTGAACTTTTTCCTATACTTGCAGACATCATTGATTGGCACTGTCGCGGTACACGCTACAAAATCCATCTCGATGCCGCCGATGGCTTACTTTATGCAGGCGTTGCAGGTGTACAACTGACCTGGATGGATGCCAAAGTTGACGATTGGGTAGTCACGCCCCGAATTGGCAAACCAATTGAAGTTAATGCCCTCTGGTATAATGCTTTACGGACAATGGCAAAGTTTGCCCGTCAGCTTGGTAAACCACACCAAGAATATGAGGCAATGGCAGAGCGTGCTAAGTATAGATTTTCTCGCTTCTGGAATGATGAGACAGGTTATTGCTATGACGTTTTAGACAGTCCTGATGGTGATAATGCGGCGTTGCGTCCTAACCAAATATTTGCTGTGTCATTACCAGAAAGTCCGCTCACACCTACCCAGCAAAGGGGTGTGGTGTCAGCTTGCGGGCAAACGCTGCTGACTTCTCATGGGTTGCGATCGCTTTCCCCAGACCATCCCCAATACCAGGGAAAATACGGTGGTAATCAGTATCAACGTGATGGAGCTTACCACCAAGGGACAGTTTGGGGTTGGTTATTGGGGCCGTTTGTCTTAGCACACCTGCGCGTCTACAAAAATCCTGAGCAGGCTCGGCAATTTTTGGAACCAATGGCTAATCACTTCAACGCGCACGGTGTTGGTAGTCTCAGCGAAATTTTTGATGGTGATGCCCCTATGACTCCACGGGGATGTATTGCCCAAGCGTGGACAGTGGCAGAGGTTTTGCGTGCTTGGTTGGCAACAACGAGTTGATATGGGAAATCTCCTGGTCTACAAAGTCGATTTTGTCAAGAATTTTTAAGAAATTAACATCCTTCAGAAAAGGAAAGACGTAATGCTGAAGTAATCCTCAAAAGTTTATAGACACGCCCTAGTGTTAGGAGGAAATTATGGCGTCAGGAATGATGATCGAAGGCAAATGGACAACCGATAGGAATAAATCAGATCTCAGCGGTAAGTTCAATGAAACGCCAACAACGTTTCGCGATCGCGTCACCGCCGATGGTTCTAGTGGGTTTGAGGCAGAAGCAGGACGCTATCACCTCTACGTTTCCTTGGCGTGTCCGTGGGCGCATCGCACCTTAATTATGCGAGAAATCAAAGGTTTGAATGATACCATTTCAGTCTCTATCGTCGATCCGATTATGAGCGACAAGGGATGGATGTTTACTGAAGCACCGGGAGCTATTCCTGACTGGGTGAATCACACTCAATATTTGCAAGAGATTTATCTGAAAGCCGATCCCAAATACACAGGACGAGTCACTGTTCCGGTATTGTGGGATAAGCAAACTCAAACAATCATCAATAACGAATCTCGCGAAATCATGCGGATGTTTGATCTAGAGTTTGGGAAATTGGCAACGCAGAAAATAGACTTATACCCACGCGACCTACAGCATAAAATTGATGAAACGATCAATGCAATCTATCTGCCAATCAATGCTGGTGTATATCGCGCTGGTTTTGCGACTTCGCAAGCAGCCTACGAAGATGCGGTAACTGAACTCTTCGAGAGTTTAGAGCGATGGGAAACCATTCTGAACGAGCAGCGGTATTTATGTGGCAATCAACTCACCGAAGCCGATATTTGTATGTTTACAACTCTGTATCGCTTCGACTCAGTGTATTACGGTCACTTTAAGTGCAATTTGCGGCGAATTATCGATTATCCAAATCTCTGGAATTATCTACTAGACCTATATCAGCGTCCTGAGTTCAAAGCGACTTGCAATCTAGATTATACCAAGCGCGGCTATTACATGAGTATGACTGATATTAATCCAAATCGAATTGTGCCGAAGGGGCCGATTATTGATTTTGACCAACGGCACGATCGCGATCGCTTCACTAAAGTGTAATTGCGTTAGCGCAGCGTCTTGTAGAGAAGTTATCGCTCCCTATTCATAGAAAGGAAATTGCCCACGAAACTCAACGTAAAATTAAGTTTGGTTGTTAATAAAAATTAAACTTATTTTTTACTAAGTCAAGCATAAATTTTAAAAGACCAATTTTACTATCAATTATTAATTATAACTTCAGCGCGATCTTAAGTAGAAAAGGGATACTTAAGATCGCAAATTAACTGAACTAAAATACAAATATGCATAGGGTGATATTATGACAATTTTAACCCCAGAAGAAATTAGATTAGCAGAAGCCTTGAGTCACAAAGCTCATTGGCGCAGATGGGGGCCATATTTGAGCGATCGCCAATGGGGAACGGTACGCGAAGATTATAGTCACAATGGTACAGCCTGGGACTATTTTACCCATGATCAAGCTCGTTCTCGCGCCTATCGTTGGGGTGAAGATGGGATTGCTGGTATTTCTGATAATCATCAACGACTTTGTTTTGCGATCGCACTTTGGAATGGCGAAGATTCTATTCTCAAAGAAAGAATTTTTGGTCTAACTGGTAGCGAAGGAAATCATGGGGAGGATGTTAAAGAATATTACTTTTATCTAGATAATACTCCGACCCATTCTTACATGAAAGCACTTTATAAATATCCCCATAAAGCCTTTCCCTACTCTCAATTAGTTGCCGAAAATCAACACAGAAATCGCCACGAGCCAGAATTTGAATTACTAGATACAGGTATATTTGATGAAAATCGTTACTTTGATGTCTTTATCGAATATGCTAAAAAGACTGCTGAAGATATTCTTATCCAAATTAAAGTAGTCAACCGAGGGTCAGAAGCAAAGACACTACACCTATTACCTACTCTCTGGTTTCGTAATACTTGGTCTTGGAATGGAGATACCAGCAAACCGACTTTAAAAGAGGTCGAATCTGGTAATGGCTTTCATCTAGTTGAGGCGTTTCATCCAACCTTAGCTAAAAGGTGGCTGTATTGTCAGCAAGCAAACGAAATTCTCTTTACAGAAAACGAAACAAATTATCAGCGATTGTTTGGCTATTCTAATTCATCTGCCTATGTAAAAGATAGCATTAATGACTATATCGTTCAGGGTAAAAAAGAGGCAGTAAATCCAAATAAAGTTGGCACCAAGGCATCTGCTGATTATTTTTTAACAATCAGCGCTGGTGAAACTAAAATCGTTAAGTTACGATTGAGTGATGCACCTCATTTAGTTGAGCCATTTGGGAAAGAATTCGATACAGTATTTTGGGAACGACAACAGGAAGCAGATAACTTTTATCAGCGCGTCACGCCATTTGCTGTTAGTGAAGATATGCGAAATGTGCAACGACAAGCATTTGCTGGAATGCTGTGGAGTAAACAATATTATCACTATGTTGTAGAGGATTGGTTGAAAGGCGATCGCAATACACCACCGCCACCTCCAGAACGCCAACAAGGCAGAAATCGGGAATGGTTTCATCTCTACAATAAAGATATTCTTTCTATGCCCGATAAGTGGGAATATCCTTGGTTTGCGGCTTGGGATTTGGCATTTCATACTATTCCTTTAGCAATGATTGACCCTGATTTTGCTAAGTATCAGTTGGATGTTTTAACACGAGAATGGTATATGCATCCTAACGGACAAATTCCTGCTTATGAATGGGCATTTGGTGATGTTAATCCACCTGTTCATGCTTGGGCAACTTGGCGAATTTATAAGATTGAACAAAAGATTTATGGACGAGCAGATAGACAGTTTTTAGAACGGGTTTTTCAAAAGCTGATGCTCAATTTTACCTGGTGGGTAAATCGCAAAGATACTAAGGGTAACAACGTCTTTCAAGGGGGATTTCTTGGTTTAGATAATATTGGTGTATTTGACCGCAGCGCAGCTTTACCTACAGGTGGGCATATTGACCAATCTGATGGTACGAGTTGGATGGGAATGTATTGTTTAAATATGTTAGCGATCGCTCTAGAATTGGCAAAGACTAATCTTGTTTACGAAGACATTGCTAGCAAGTTCTTTGAGCATTTCCTTTACATTGCAGATGCCATGAATAAAATGGGTGAAATGGAAGCCAGTTTGTGGCATGATTCAGATGGATTTTACTACGATGTGCTACATTTATCAGAACGACAAATTACTTTAAAAGTCAGGTCAATAGTAGGATTAATTCCTCTATTTGCTATTGAAACTATTGAACCAGAAACTTTACAAATGCTTCCCGGTTTTAAAAAGCGATTGGAATGGTTCATCCAAAACCGTCCTGACTTGCGGCAAAATGTCGCTTGTATGGAAACAAAAGGAGTGGGTGCGAGGAGATTACTAGCGATCGTTTCCAGAGATAAGCTCAGAAGTATTCTACAAAAAATGCTGGATGAAAGCGAGTTTTTTGGGCATTATGGCATTCGGGCACTTTCGAGATTTCATGTTGAAAATCCCTATATTTTTGATGTCAATGGTTCGCAATTTCGAGTCGATTATGAACCGGCTGAATCTAGTAGTGGTTTATTTGGTGGTAATTCTAACTGGCGTGGCCCCGTTTGGTTTCCGGTGAATTTCATCCTAATTGAATCTCTACAAAAGTTTCATTATTATCTAGGAGACGATTTCAAAGTGGAATGTCCCACAGGTTCTGGTCAAATGATGACACTTTGGGAAGTTGCATCAGAATTATCTCAAAGGTTAACCAGAATTTTCTTGCAAAATGCCTCTGGTAAACGTCCTGTTTATGGTGGAATGCAAAAGTTTCAAAATGATCCACACTGGCAAAATCTGATTTTATTTTATGAGTATTTTCATGGTGATAATGGAGCCGGAATTGGCGCTAGTCATCAAACTGGCTGGACAGGTTTAGTTGCCAAATTAATCCAGCAATTTGGTGAATATGAAGCACAGCATCAAGAACCAGAAATAAAGACGCGATCGCTTTAACATAACAACATCCAAATCCAATTCTATCTCGTCCTCATTAAAAAGGCTTGTGATTACCACTTTGCCTCAGAATCAATTTCGAGGATTAAAAATATTAAGGTAATTCTCAGCAGAAATTAATTTAATTATTAGTAAATGCATTTAGATTATTCTTAGACAAGAATTCGCAGGTTTGAGATGGCAATTAAATAAAATATTCAGCAATCTTTTTGGAATGGCTGCACTTTTCACTGTAGGTATGCAACACAGGTAAGTTCAAATCAGCTATAACTAAAGATGTAGCGGTTAACAGTAACTTTACATTTAGCGGTTTGATTTTATTTTTCAAGCCTTATTAAACACCTAAAACGCAACCGAAACAGTGAAGCAAATCATAAAATTTGGGATAAATATAGATCCATTTTCCTTACAATCACGCCTCACGGTTGGTATTGCATCATTTTCAGCTTTGGTATTAGGTAGCCTCGCTACATGGACTAGTTGGAAAATGCAACAAATTTTAGTTGATAGTCATAAATATAATATAGAACAAATTGCCAAGCGTTTGCCGCAAGATGTGCAAATTTATAGTGAAATGATGCAACCTGAAACTGGATTGCAAAAGGCTATTAATAATTTGGCAAATACCAACATATTATTATGGCTAAAAAGTCCTGATAATAAAATTTTAGCAAAATCTACCACTTTGGATTTATTATCTGATACTACGGTAGCTGAATTAATGTCTCTGACTAAGATGCCGATTAAACCACAAGTTTACAAAGTGAACCAAAGCTACTTTGTTTTATGTGGTAGTTCTGTGCGAGTACAGGGTAAGTTACTAGGTGAGTTATTTGTAGTCAAGGATATTACCCGCGAACAGAAAATGTTTGTAGTAATGGTGCAGAGTTTAGGTATTATTAGTATTTTAGCAATTATTGTTTTAACTGCTGCGATCGCATTTTATATTAAGCGTTCTCTGCAACCTTTGCGCCAGCTAAATCAAATGGCTTCTGTAATTTCTGCTGAAGATTTAGGACAAGCACAGCTATATCTTGATAATGCACCAAGTGAAGTTAAAGAACTAGCTCAAACTTTAACTATGCTGTTATCGCGCCTTTCCCAATCATGGGAGCAAGAGCGAGAATTTGTGAGTAATGTTTCTCATGAATTACGCACACCTTTAACGATTGTACATGGTTATTTGCAAAGCGTCTTGCGAAGGCAGAATAACTTAACCCAAACTCAACAAGAAGCTTTAGAAACTGCGGCATCAGAAGCTGAACGCACTATCCGTCTGCTACAAGATTTACTTGATTTAGCACGTGCAGATAGCGGTTACTTATACTTTCAAATGAAATCTTATGTGCTGAATGACTTGGTTGAAGAAGTTGTCATGATGGCAAAAAAATATAGCGATCGCCCAATTACAATCGAGTCAGAAATTTATCCAATTGAGATCAAAGCAGATTATAGCCGCTTTAAACAAGTGTTATTAAATTTAATTGATAATGCCATTAAGTATTCTGATGCTGACACACCGATAATTTTTAAGTTAGATCGGCTTCAAGAACGGGCTATTATTCAAGTTTGTGACAAAGGTTATGGCATTCCTTTGCAACAGCAAGCACGGATATTTGAGAGATTTTATCGTGTAGATGAATCTCGCTCTCATACTACTGGGGGTTGTGGTTTGGGTTTATCGATTGTTAAGACACTTGTAGAAGGTATGGGAGGTAGTGTAAGTGTGGAATCAAAGTTAGGAGAAGGGAGTATATTTACAATCAGTTTACCTACATATAGCAATCCTAAATGAGATTGTGAAAATTTTTGTTATGGTCGTCCTTGGTCATTTCTCAAGAGTCATTTGTGATTACAAAGGACAAGTCAACAATAAAGTCGCGGGTTCCAATCCCCGACTGATAGCGCCGGCGGCAAGCTCATCCTGGAGCGTCTTGATTCTGACAGGAGCAACAAAAACGTCTCCGGCTCCGCTCCTGTTAGCGGTAGCGGGGCGTTTAGCCCATTCTGACCGGAGCAACGGAAACGTCTCCGGCTCCGCTTTTGAATTCTTCTTCAATCTCACATTACCTGCTTTAGGAGCAAAAATATGACAGCACATATTCTTTTGGTGGAAGATGAAGTCAAACTGGCGCGATTTGTTGAATTAGAACTTAGTAGCGAAGGATACCGAGTAAGTGTCGCCCATGATGGCATCGCAGGCTTGACTCTGGCGCGAGACTCATCACCAGATTTAGCGATTCTGGATTGGATGCTTCCAGGGTTGACGGGTTTGGAAATTTGTCGACGTTTGCGAACAACAGGTAGTACAGTCCCAGTGATTTTGTTGACAGCAAAAGATGAAGTGAGCGATCGCGTGGCAGGATTAGATGCAGGAGCTGATGATTATGTAGTTAAGCCCTTCAGCATTGAGGAATTACTAGCTAGAATTCGCGCTCATCTCCGCCGCACGCAAGAAACAGACGAGGATTTGTTGCAATTTGAAGATTTAAGCTTAAATCGGCGCACCCGTGAAGTATTTCGGGGTAAACGAAGCATTCAGTTAACAGCAAAAGAATTTGATTTATTAGAATATCTCCTTTCACATCCCCGTCAAGTATTTACTAGAGATCAAATTTTAGAGAAAGTTTGGGGTTACGATTTCATGGGTGACTCTAATATTATTGAGGTTTATATTCGTTATTTGCGACTCAAGTTGGAAGAAAATAATGAAAAACGTTTAATTCATACAGTCCGTGGTGTAGGCTATGCACTACGGGAGTAATTGTAATGACTTGGTGATTTCAAGAAAAAGCAACATATTAAAGATAAAAGAGAATTATGAAGAAAAAATGGGCTGTTAAACGACTGACAGTAAATCTCACAACCGAGGAAATGAGGAAACTTGAACAATACTGTACTCTCACAGGAAGACCAGCAACAGATGTAATTCGAGAATTGCTCCGAAGTCTTGAGGTTGACAATGCTGAAAACTCGGAGATGGAAACAGCAGACTCAAAAATCACTGTTGGTAGTTGGTCAAAATCACACTAACTATCGACTCGAATATAGCGTTTCCTAATTAGAATGAGGTACAACTTAGCCTCACCCTCAACCTCTTGATAAAAAGAGGGGTTGGGGGTGAGGTTTTAATATGTACTTTATGCACCTGAGAACTTCTATATCCCACTAAATTAAGGTCTTTACGCGAATGGCACTAAGTTTAGCTCTTTATTAGGGTGAGGCAGAGGGCAGGAGGCAAGAGTTATAAAATCCTTTGACCACAAACTTTAGAGTACATTTTACTTTCTTTCCCTTCTGACTTGAAAGTGGGTTTAGGGGTGTAAGGGTGTGGGGTGTAGGGGAAAGCCAGATTTTCATGCAAGGCTTTTGAAATTTTTTCATCGGGACTGCCTTCTGCCTCCTGCCTTATCTTAGTGACATTCGTCTTTACGTCTTTTGCCTTTGCTATGTCTTAACAAGCATCGATTATGGGCATTATAATCCCAGTCCGAATACATCAGCTAGCAGCCAGAAAACTATTTGGCAGCAAGTTTTTCATTTACAAATATAGTATCAACCGATGGTATATAGTTTTAGACCTTATCTCTTTGTTTCTCGATATAGTTTGTACACTGTGTTTCTTTTAGGATGCCTACAGATTCAATTGGGAGTAATCTGTAGTGTAGGTATTTGGATATTATCAGCAGCTAAATTACAAGCAGCCCAAGCACATCAGACCTGGAAATCACCTTCAGAATTAACTGAGCAAGTCACCACAGTAAATCCTGAGTCAGCAGAGCAATACTCAAAACCACTCCCCTATCGATTTGAGCCAACACCTATTTTGCTGGCGGCACCCGAAAACTTCAATCCTGATTTGCGATTACCGCCATCGCTACCCGAACCGCAGCAGAATTCTAGTCCACCATCGCTAACCGAACCACCGCAGCAGAATTCTAGTCCACCAACAACTTCCACCAAACCAAAAACGCCAGATGCAGTTTTGGAAAGTATTGATACGGACTATCACTATGAGACAGACAACTTTGGCCAAACTAATTTTTTCCTTGAGCCAACAGTTCAGTTTCGATTGAGAAATGGCAATAAAATCTTTTTCAAGACAGGTTTTAACTTCTTTGAGCAACGCGGTGTTGAATCAGTAACTAATTTTCCCTTGCAAGTTGGATGGCAAGGAAAAATTGGCCAAGCGACTCTACAAACAGCAGCTGGAGTCGATGTGTTCAATCGTTTACCCACAGCTATCAATCTCAATGCTAAGGTGGAGGTTCCTATTTCGCCGCCGCGAGTTTCGTCATCAGGTCGATTGCTATCGGTAGTAATACTATCAGGTAATTTAGAACAAGGTCCTTATAAATCCAATGCTCGAACTTTAAACAATCAAATTACTGCTTGGCGATTTGGGCCTGATTTATACTGGCAGATTGACCGTGACACCAGCTTGTTTTCGTCATTGCGTTTGGGTAGTTACAACGATGGTAATTCCGATGTGCAGTCTTTTAGTAGGTTAGAGCGCAAATTCGGACAATTTTCTTTGGCAGCTAACTTATTTACTTGGAGTTACGATCGCGATTTAGAACGCACAAGCGGTTATTTTTCTCCACCAGATTTTCTAGTTTACAACGGTGAGGTAGCTTGGGAGGGAAATATTACTAATTTCTTACGCTGTCGCCTAGCTGCCAATTTAGGACGGCAGCGACTTAAAGGAGAATTTGACAACGCCAATACCTATCAAACGCGCTGTACGGTAAAACTGTCGCCCAATATAGAAGCAGACTTGGGCTATAGCTTTAGTAATGTCCGCAATCAAGAAACCGGGGGAAGTACCTACGGTGGTAATTCCTTGACAGGACAGTTGCGAGTCAAATTTTAACAAAAAAGAATTCAGGAGTCAGAATTCAGGAGTCAGAATTCAGGAGTCAGAATTCAGAATGAATATAAAATCAAGTGCGCTATATATTTTTGATTTTTTGATTTTCTTCAAATTATAAACTTTGACTATCAAAGTCTTCTTAATTTTAACTTCTAACTCCTAACTCCTAACTCCTAACTCCTAACTTCTAACTCCTGGATTCTGGATTCTGGATTCTGAATTCTAAATTCTGTTTTTTAAATCCAAAATGGTATAAGGCTGAAGAATGAAAGCACCATTACCTGATAACGAAACACAGCGAATCGAATCTCTTTTGGAGTATAAAATACTCGATACTCGTTCGGAAGCAGCCTTTGACGATCTTACTCGTTTAGCCTCATATATTTGTGGAACTCCCATTGGCTTAATCAGCTTAATTGATACTAATCGTCAGTGGTTCAAGTCAAAAGTTGGTTTGGATGCCCTAGAAACACCCCGCGATTTGGCATTCTGCGCCCATGCTATTCTGCAACCTGAAGTTTTTGTTGTGCCTGATGCCACAGAAGATGAAAGGTTTGCGACAAACCCGCTAGTCACCTCTGACCCGAATGTTCGGTTTTATGCTGGTGTCCCGCTGACTAACCCTGAAGGATATGCACTAGGAACACTTTGTGTAATTGACCATGTACCAAGAAACCTCTCTCCAGAACAACTTGAAGCATTACGAATTCTCGGTCGCCAGGTAATAAAACAACTAGAAATGCGGCGCACTTTAGCAAGTTTGGTATTGGCAAGTGATACACGCAAACAGGCGCAAAAGACACGCAAACAATTTTTTCAAAGAATAGCCGGAGGGTTTGGATTAGCATCGGCAACTTTAGTTTTGATTGGTGTGATTTCTTATCAAAACACACGTATATTGATTGATACGAATAAGCAAGTACAAAAAACTCAAGAGAAAATCAATAAACTAGAAGAATTACTGTCCGAGATGAAAGATGCTGAGACTGGACAACGCGGTTACATCCTCACTGGACAAGAAAGTTATCTAGAACCCTATCAAGCAGTAGTTGGAAACATCGATCGCAAAATTGTAGAACTGAAAGATTTAATTACAGGTCAACCTAACCAACAAAAACAGTTCGTAACCCTTGAACCTCTGATAGCTGCAAAACTTGCCATACTCAAGCAGACTATATACCTGCGTCAAAATCAGGGATTCGAGGCAGCGTTGCAGGTAATCCAGACAAATCAAGGAAAACATCTCATGGATGATATCTGCAAGATCGTCAATGAGATAGAAAATGAGGATAGAGGGTTGCTTCAGCAGCAGTCACAAGCTGCAAAAGCCAGTGCTAACAACACACTTTTGACACTGGCGATCGCTATAAGCCTAAGTTTTCTAATTCTGGCTATAGTCTACTACTTTATTTATCGTGAGGGAAAAGAGCGGAAATTAACAGAAGAAACACTGAATCAAGAACGCAACTTTATCTCAGCAGTCCTTGATACAACCAGCGCTTTGGTGATAGTTCTTGACTCTAAAGGGCAAATTGTTCGCTTCAATCAAGCTTGTGAACAAATTACTGGTTACTCATTTGATGAGGTGAAAGGAAGGCATTTCTGGAACCTGTTTCTACTTCCTGAAGAAATCGGGCCGGTTAAAGCAGTTTTTGAGCAGTTACAAGCTGGTGAAGCGCCCAAAGAATACGAAAACTATTGGGTAACTAAGGATGGCAGTCGGCGGCTCATTTCTTGGACTAACACGACCTTGCAAGACCATGAGGGTTACGTTGAATACATCGTTGCCACAGGTATTGACATTAGCGATGTCTACGAAGAACTTCGCTTACGCCAACGAACTGAACAGCATCTGAAAGCAGAGTATGTTACAACCCGGATCTTAGCAGAGTCAACCACAATCAACGAAGCCATGCCGCAAATCTTGCAAGGAATCTGCGAAAGTTTGGGATGGGATTTAAGTGAATTTTGGATGCTAGATCGGCAAACAAATCTACTGTCTTTGCTAAATTCATGGTATAAAATATCCTTTGAAATGCAAGAATTTGACATCCTCAGTCGGCAGATTACGTTTGCACCAGGAATCGGGCTGCCTGGTCGTGTCTGGACTAGTCTTGAACCTGTTTGGATCGCTGATGTCGTTAAAGATCAAAGTTTCATCCGCTCTGAAATCGCTGCCCAAGCAGAACTGCACGGAGCTTTCGGTTTTCCGATCCGTAGTGGTAAAAAAGTCATCGGTGTTATTACCTGCTTTAGCCATGAAATCCAGCAAGCTGACCCAGATTTGGCAAAAGTTATGAATTCGATTGGCGAGCAAGTAGGGCAGTTTATTGAGCGCAAGCAGGCAGAAGAACAACTTCAACGCCAAAACTTGCGATCGCAACTATTTACTGAAATCACCCTCAAAATTCGTCAGTCTTTGCAAATCAAAGAAATTCTCCAAATCACTGTCACCGAAGTTCAAAAAATTCTCCATAGCGACCGAGTTTTGATTTATCAGCCAAAGGCTGATGGCTCTGGAGCCACTGTGGTTGAGGCAGTAATTTCTGGCTGGCTGGCAATTAAAGATAAAAAGCTTACTGATGCTTACTTTCAAGCTGAATATATCCAGCAGTACTATCTACAACAGTACCGTCAAAAACCGAATCTGGGGCTTGCTGACTTGGATATAGCTGAAGTCCAAAAAAACCATCTTGAATTACTGCAACAATTTGGAGTCCAGTGTAATTTAGTCATACCCATTCTTGTCAAAGAAGAACTCTGCGGTTTACTGATTGTCCATCAGTGCGGCAGTTCCCGCCAATGGTCTAGCTTTGAAACTCATCTTTTACGACAAATAGCTGACCAAGTAGGTATTGCCTTAGCCCAAGCCCAAATGTTAGATGCAGAAACTCAACAGCGACGAGAACTCGAAATTGCCCGTCACCAAGCTGAATTAGCTTCTCAAACCAAAAGTGCCTTTTTGGCCAACATGAGCCATGAAATTCGGACTCCCATGAATGCTGTGTTGGGGATGACAAGCTTAATGTTAGAAACTCCCCTAAACTCCGAGCAGCGGGATTTTATGGAAACAATTCGCATTAGTGGTGATGCTCTCTTAAGCCTGATCAACGAAATTTTGGATCTTTCCAAACTTGAGGCTGGGGAAATGGCACTAGAAACTCTAGATTTTGACTTATCTACCTGTGTAGAAGAGGTGTTGGAATTATTGGCTCCCTCAGCCCATCAGAAGGGATTAGAAATTGCAGGATTAATCTACAGCAACGTCCCTACCCAGCTCCAAGGCGATGCTGGCCGCTTGCGACAAATTCTCATGAACCTGATTGGCAATGCGATCAAGTTTACCAGCAATGGAGAGGTAGTATTACGAGCAGAATTGCGTACGCTTTCCCTGACTACAGCCACTATCTATTTTGCCATTACAGATACTGGTCTTGGCATTACCCCTGAAGATCAATCCAAACTCTTTCAGCCATTTACCCAAGTAGATGCTTCCACTACCCGTAAATATGGGGGTACAGGTTTGGGATTAGCCATCTGCAAGCAACTGGTAAGCTTGATGGGAGGAGAAATGGGCGTAGAAAGTCGGTTGGGGAAAGGATCTAAGTTTTGGTTTGAAGTAACTCTCGCCAAGCAACTTGACCCTATTTCCTTAGAAGGCGAACGCGAACTTTTGCTGAATCGGCGCTTGTTAGTAGTGGATGATAATGCTACTAATCGCAAAATCATCTACCATCAAGCTACCCGTTGGGGGATGCTAGTGGATCAGGCTGCTTCGGCTACTACTGCCCTCAAAGCTATTCAGGAAGCCGCCAAGCAAAAAAATTTCTATGACATAGCTGTAATTGATATGCAGATGCCAGAAGTAGATGGCATGACTTTAGGAGAACAAATTAAAGCAAATTCAGCGATCGCTGGGCTACCTTTGATTATGCTAACCTCTACTAATCAACGCGATGAAATCCAGCGATCGCTAAAAATAGGATTTGCAGCTTATTTAGTCAAACCTGTTAAGCCGTCCCGACTCTTCGATACCATCATGACTATTTTAGGAACGCAGCCAGAAAAGGAGTCAGAAGTCAGAATTCAGGACTTAAAACTGAAAAATTCTGAAAACAACCGCAACTATTATTTTCCTGACTCCCCCAAACTTAGAATTCTCTTAGCTGAAGATAATTTGGTGAATCAAAAAGTTGCTTTGAAGCAACTCCAAAGCCTGGGTTATAGTGCTGATGTTGCTGGTAATGGAAAAGAAGTTTTGCAGCTATTAGAAAAAATTCCCTACGATTTAATTCTGATGGATTGCCAAATGCCAGTTCTCGACGGTTTAGAAACCACAAAAGAAATTCATCGTTGGCAAGAAAGCTACTTTGCCAGTGGTTATCGTCCTGTGGTAATTGCAATGACAGCTAATGCCATGAAAGAAGACCAGCAAATGTGTCTAGATGCCGGAATGGATGACTATTTGAGCAAGCCAGTAATAAAAGAAAAATTGGCGGGAGCACTAGAGCGTTGGGGAAATGTGATATTCGAGGCAAAAGAAACAGCTGCCACAGAGCAAACAGTTTGTACAACAGATGTCGGTGCAGTTAACCTCCCAATTGATTGGGAACGCTTGCATGAACTTTCAGAAAATAACCCAGAATTTGAATTGGAACTACTGCAAATATTTGTTGAGGATATTCAACCTCGTCTAGAGTTAATTAAAATAGCGATCGCAGCTCATGACTTTGAGCAAATAGCGCTCCAAGGGCATCAAATTAAAGGTGCTAGTGCCAATATGGGAGTTACAACCATGCATCTGACAGCAGAAAAACTAGAACAACTAGCGATAAATCAAGAGCGTCGAGGTACAACTAACTTAATCGTAGAGTTAGAAGACTTTGTTAAACGCATCCAAGAATTTTTGAACTGTAAAGATAGTAACGCTAAAAACTGAAAAAATAATAATATTTATTAATAAACTAACAGAAGCAGTTTTTTTTGAGTAAGTTACGAAAAACCTTCTTTTCCATTTCTCACTACTTATTTCATATTTTACAGATAGAAATTGTGAACGATTGGGAATAATAACAAAGTATATTCATTCGGTGAGTTAGCTGCATCATAAGCTAAGGATTTTTAGCCTAAATGCCAGTTAAATGCATTACTTCTTATTCCCAATTGATTCCCGAAAACTGAGGTTTTACTAATGAGTCAGATGAGTAGAGACGATGTACGAGAAAGACTTGGCAATATCGATCAGATCCGCGATATTATTCTTGGAACACAGCTAAGAGAGTACGAAAATCGATTTAGCAAGCTGGAGTCAGATATATCTCTCCTGCAACAACAGACGCGATTGCATGTCGAGCAACTCAAGTCCAACTTTTCGGCTGAACTAAAAGCGGGGTTTGAATCGCTGGATAAAAAGCTGAAGTCACTTAACCTAGCAACTCAAGAAGAAACTCTTGACTTACGGCAACAGGTTGATAGACTTAATAAAAAGTTCTCTAGCAGCGTTCAGTCGCTTGATGAAACCTTAGATAGCCAAACTACCTCGATTCGAGATGAAATCTTTCAAAGTAAAGTCCAATTACAAGATGATGTTACCGCATTACGGGATCTGATTTTAGAAGAAATAGATCGACGCTTCTCGCAGTTGACAGACACGAAAGTTTCTAAAGACGATATGGCTGAAACTTTGTTTGC
>CAXUOL010000058.1:0-17273 GCA_964252435.1 uncultured Nostoc sp. | reverse complement strand
CACCTTGGACATTTCATCGCGATCGCTCAAATTCATACTTCAATTATGCAACGCCTTTCTTCGTGTCCTTTGCGTCCTTCTCTAACGAGACGCTGCGCGAACGCGGTTCGTTTTTCTTTCTTATACTTAAATATGGTTTAGCGCATCTTCATACAGAATTGGTATTACTTCTAAGTTGACGGTAATATAAGTACCATACTTCACTATTGCCTAAATCTTTTTTGGTTGAATGACTAGATTTATCCATGACCAATTTGCAAAAGATTATTTAGAAGAATTACTAAAACCTTATGGAGAAGTGCAAGGTTCTAGCCGTGTGGCGGGAGAAGTTCGAGAAATCGATGTTTTATTTTCTCCTTTAACAAAACAAAGCACGAATTTAGAAACACTAGGATTATTAGGAAGATTTGCCGCTACAGTAGCCATTTTTGAACCATTCCGCAACGCTGCATCAAAAGAAGAAATTTGTGATTGTCTGTTAAAATTATTAGAAGTAAGGGGTGGATTACAACGCCAAGCAAATCGCAATAAAACTTCCATTTCAGAATTAGAACTTCCCAAATTATGGATACTCACCCCAACAGCATCTACAACGCTGCTGTCAGGATTCGGTGCTACTCAAAAGGTAGACTGGCTACCTGGAGTACATTTTATCGCAGAGTATTTGCGGACTGCGATCGTTGCGATTCACCAGTTACCGCGCACTCAAGAAACTCTGTGGTTAAGAGTTCTCGGTCGAGGAACAGTACAAAAACAAGCAATAGATGAATTAGAAGCACTACCATCAAATCATCCATTTCGCAGAGCAACGCTAGAATTACTTTATAACTTGCGACAAAACTTGCAAGTTAATCAAAATTCAGAAGAAGATGATCGGGAGTTAATTATGCGATTAAAACCACTTTATCAACAAGACCGGGAACAAGCTATACAAGAAGGGAATAAGCAAGGCGAACAACGTCTAATTATACGTCTATTAAATCGCCGTTTCGGTGAGATTGATTCATCTACTATTGAGCGAGTTCAAGGATTATCTATTGAACAATTGGAGTCGTTAGGAGAGGCTTTGTTAGATTTTTCAGCTATTGCTGATTTAGAAACTTGGTTAAACCAACAAATTGAATAAATCTAATCTGTAAATCAATTAAACAAATTTTATGTGAGACTGCACTTTATTCATGTAGGAGCAAGTCAACCCCTTTGGGGAATTCAAAATTCAAAATTCAAAATTCAAAATTAATACCCATAAATAAATTTAGGGGCTTGTAATAATGACGTAGTATTTCTCGCGTTTTGCCACTTGTTATACATTTTTTCTGTTCTCCATAAATAAATTTAGGGGCTTGTATCATGAGTGTTCTTCGGTCATGATACAAGCCCCTACAATTGAAAGGAGAATACTAACCAAAACTTTGAACAACGTACATATCATTTCCTGTATCGCCTACTAAAAGCAAGCTACTGTCATCACTTTCTAAAGTTTGGCTGCCAGCAATACCCTTTTGCAGAACTTTAATTATTCTTTGGGGAGTGAAAGATTCTAATTCCACAAACTTTCCAGATTCTAACCATGCTAATTCTTCAGCAGATAAACTTTGACGTATTTCTTCAGGTAATTGTTTAGCTGCTTGCGCCGACTCTGGAGAGGATTGAATGAACATTCCGCGCTTAGTAGCGATAATTTGACGTGGCGTTAGTCCAATATCAATAATCACAATCTCGCTATTGAGAAACCAATTAGCATTGGTTCTCAAATTATGAACTAAACCAATTCCTCGGGGATTGCAATCATGAAGTGCATAAATTTTCAAATCGGGATTGCGCCGCAGCATTTGCATTGTGGTGTCAAAAATGCTTTGGGGATATCCAGTAATGCTGAGAATTGCACAGTTGTTTTCAAAGTGAAAATTATTAGCAATTAATAGTTGAGCAATACTAGCAGTATCACAAACGACTAATCTATCAAAACTGTAAGCAGTTACGTCAGGATTAATCGTGGCTGGTGTATTTTCCTGCTTTGGCGAAGGAAGAATTTTGAGAATTGAACCATTGATTTGTTGCCAGCGATTTAGCCAATCGTCAACCTGAGATTGTGAAAGTAAAAATTCTTGTGTTAAAAATCCAATTCGCCCTAGCTGTCGAGTTCCTAAATATATAGACAGCATTCCCATAATCACAACAATGATAAAGAGGCTAAATGACCTTGAGGCAAGACTTATTAAAATCCCTCCAACAAGAATAATTAATCCGATTATTTGTAAATTTCTCGCATTTGCTTTGCGATTTGTATTGTTGAGCTTACTAGAGCTACTCCGATTAAAGAATATCAAAATAAACACAATATTTACTATTAGTGGCCCAATAATAAAGGCAAATGTAAAAAAATTAAAAAATACGTAGAAAAAAAACCAGCCAAATTGTGAAATTGACTTCGGCTTTTTTCGTAGACGATTATCTAAAAAATAAAGCAGTTGTTTGGGTGTAAAAAACAAGGTATTATTTACAGAAATGTCAGCGATCGCCTTTGCAAAAAAAGGATCAGTAATCTGAACATTACTCATACTAGTCGGTTCAAAGGCAAAGAGATGATTGCATTTTATACACCGACCTTGATTAGCTGTCCGGTCTTTTAGTTTATTGTCAGTTCCGCAGTTAATACACTTCATAATGGTTATTTGATGTTAGTTATCTAACACCTGATTTGTTAGTAAAACACTGTATTCTTCCCGCCGACGAATCAAGCGATGTGTACCATTTTCTAGCAAGACTTCCACAGGTTTAGGACGGTGTAAAAAGTGAGACGACATTGCATAACCATAAGCACCGACATCTAGAATGGCAACGATATCACCAATTTCTAAAACTGGTAGTTGGCAATTTTTCCCCAGATAATCTCGTGAATATGTGGTATTACCACAAATATCAGTTGTGAATGTATTGTTTGCTTGTTTCCAAGTAATAATTTCTCGGTAGCCGCCGTGTACAGAGGGTACTGAAAGATTAGCAACAGTGGTATCAACTCCGACAATCTGTTTTTCTCCTTGCCATTTCACCGAAACAACTTGAGCCAGCAAAGTTGCACATCCAGCGATCGCACTTCGTCCCGGTTCAATCACCAAATCAATTTCCCGTCCTAAACGAGTAATTCTCTTGGTTAACTCAGCCCCAAATATTTCCCAGTCAAAGGCTGTTTTATTGTGGTGATAAGGATAGCCAAAGCCACCACCAAAATCTAAATATTCCCAATCAGGTAACTTTTGTGCAATAGCGATTACTGTATCAATCACCTGGGTAAAAGCTGCTGTGGCATTAGTTCCCGTCCCTCGATAGAAGTGTAAACCACTCAGCTTTAATCCCACCTCAGCAGTTAAAGCGATCGCATCAGCAAATTCTTCTGGACGTACACCAATGCGGCTATCTCCAGTAATTTCCGGCAAATTGAGACGTAAACCCAGCCGAATGGATTTTTCTTTGTGTTTGGGCAAAACTTCGCAGCACAACTGCAACTGAGCGAGGCTATCGAGATTGAGTGTTGTAACTCCCCAATTTATGACTTGTAGCATCTCAGCCTGATTCAAATTACTGCCACTATAAACAATCTCACTCGGATCGAAACCAGCTTGCAATCCTAAATAAATATCTCCTGGCGTATTGGCGTGAAGTCCCCACCCAAAGGAGCGAAAAATTTTTAACAGCGCAATGTTGCCATTGGTAACACTGGCAAAGTGAAATTGCGTGCGCCGATAGCTGACTGCTTTGGTAATCCGCTCAATAGTTTCGCGCAAGCGATCGCCATTATAAACATAAAGCGGAGAACCGTAGTTATTCAGTAACTCCTGAGCAAGTTTCTTGGAGAATGGGGGAGATGAGGAGATTAATTTTTCACTCCTAACTCCTAACTCCTCACTATTAACTCCTAACTCTTTTTTATCTAACCTTGCCATCGCTTGTAATTTCTCCATAGCCAACGATGTAACCAAAAGGGATGATCCCAAGATTGTTTACTTTGTTTTTCATTTAAAACGTGCGATCGCCAAAGTTGCCACATAATTAGTAACCAGAGTGTTTCACCAATCCGACGGCCTTGAATAGCTGCTCCTAGTTTGCCTTCAACGATTTGGGCCGCGATGTGAGGATAAAAGTGATTGTTGGCGCGAAGTATTTCTGGATTAAGCCAAATGCCGAGTTGATGCCAAAAATCATTTAAACACCAAGAAGTTAAAGGAACCCCCATACCACGTTTTTGTCGCCAGACAATTTCGGGTGGAAGCCAATTTTCTACAGCCCGTTTGAGGATATATTTTTCACAAGCACCCTGCAAACAGAGTTCTCCAGATAGGCGGAATGTCCACTCAGCTAGAGGTAAATCACAAAAAGGCGATCGCACCCATAATTTATGAGCAAACCCCAATGCAGTGGCACGGGGATGGATATTCTGCGCTCCTTTGAGCATCAAACTAGCACGGCGGAGGCGATGCAACAAAGATGGACATTCATCTTGATTAAGAGCTGTTAACAGCCAATCTTCAGGATGCAAATTTTGGATCTGTGCATAGATATCTGGCTGATAAACTTGAAATTCGTATCCCCCAAGACGGTGAAAGGTGCGGAGATATTGTTGGATAAAAGTTTCCTGTCCAGCGGGATTTTCTGCTTGATAAACACCTGCGGCAATTAAAGGTTTGTTCGTCCAACCAGCAAACAATTGATCTCCACCTTCACCATTAAAAATTACCTGAGTTTCCTGGTTCGCCCTCTGAGATAGGAGATATAACGGCACACACACGCCATCTCCAAAGGGTAAATCCAATGCTTGCACAGTCGGAATTAGCGCATTCTTAATCGAACTTGGGGTTACTGCAACTTTAACAAGCGGAATTTTGAGAAACTGGGCGACTTGTTCAGAGTATGGATATTCTGGAATCCCTGCGTTACCAAAATCTAAAGTGTAGGCGCGGACTTTCACCCCTGCTTGTACCAGTAGCGCCGCCACCACTGAAGAATCGAGTCCGCCAGAGAGAAACACCCCGACAGGCTCATCCTTTAAATCTGCAATTTGTCGCTCAATGGAGTCTTTAAGGAGAGTTTGCAATTCAGTAATTGCTGTAGCTTCATCTGTTAACTGTTCTGGCGATTCCCGCCATGAGTGGATTTTTTTAGATTCAGGTGTTTGCAGAATACCTGATTGGCGATCGCTCTGCCAAACTAATTCAGTTCCCGCCGTCACTGCAAACACTCCATTAATAGGAGTTAAAGGTGTGGGAACGTAAGAAAAACAGCTATAACCATATAACCCAGGAATACTAACTTCTGACTGTGGCAAAATCGGTAAAAGTAATTGCAGTTGGGATGCAAACCAGATTATTTGTCCTTGCACAGTCCAATACAAAGGCACTTTTCCGAAAGGTTCTCTTCCCAAAATTAGGCAGTTGTTTTCCTGGAGATTTACCCAAGCATCGGGTGAACTAAATAATCCTGATGCAAAGATGGCAGCAATTTGATTTTGTTGCGGCGGGGAATTGCCATCAAGTCCTATGTAAACAACATTCCAGATGGGAAGAGGAGAATTTTCCTGTGTAGAAAACTTCAAAGCCTCTCGCCTTCTAAAAGAGAGGTTTTCCACAACACTAGTTAACAGCGCTTCCAACTCCTGTTGAGCGCCGTAACCCCAATAGCCAAGAAAGTGATGCGGGATACCCATCTGAACTATTTAACTTCAAAGGTTGCATCGCTAATCTGCCGACCTTCTGAGAACATCTGCACCTGCCAATTGCCAACAGTTGCAGCCGGGTTAATAGTATAGCGACACTGGGTATCCCAGACAGACGTATTAATCTCGCGGGTTTGATAGTTGTTTTGCTTGACAATTTGACCGCTTGGGTCAATCCAATTACAAGAGAGAGCCAGCTTTTTACCCAAAGGTGCATCCTTTAGGGTGACACGATACAACACTTCTGGATTGGTTTGGCGGGAAATTGTTTTTAAGTCGCCGCCATTATCTTGTATTAAGGTGATGCGGTCTTTTTGAGCAGAAACACGCAAAAGCGTAGAATTCTGCTGCTGCATGAAAAATATTGTAGATACAATGACAACCACTACAACTGCCAGCACTCCAGAGGTAATCCATCGATTCTGGCGTTGTTGTACCTCCAGTGCTTGGCGACGATTTAACTGAATCAGCGCTTCATCTAGTAACTCTGGCGGTAAATTCAACTCCTGTAAAATTTCTTTAACCTGCTGTTGATCTAATTCCCCTTCCCGACGCAATTGCAGACCTTCTACTTCTGTAACTATTTGTGATAATTGCTCTTTAGTCAGTCGCTGCGTCATAGCTTAACTCCTGTTAAAAAAACTTGATGGCGATCGCTAAATCTCACTTTTGTCGGTACATCATAAGCTACAAAATAAAGTTGTTGCTTTTCGGATTCTTTAAGAAATACTTTTGTAAACACAGACGCGATGAATCGCTTCTCTACTTCTCACTCTTGTACATTAGTGTCAACTTAAGGTTAAAGCCAGTCTAGAAAAAGCTTTTAGCAGATTATCTCGTTCCCAGTCTGAGACTAGGAATGCCCTTCATTGAGGCTCTGCCTCCCGAACTCGCGGCAGAGCCGCCAAGAGTAACATTTCCAGCCAGAGGCTGAAAACGAGATTGTAAAAGGGTTTTGGCTTAAGTTGACACCAATGTTCATCGTGTCTCTCCCAACTCAGCACTGATTATGATTCAAGAACAACAAACTACAATTGCGATCGCATCAAGGCGAGTACTGCACAAAAAGTTACAGATATCATTATTAATGAATTTGGCAAGATAAGTTTCTCCTTTATCGCACCAGATGGCTATTTCTGGACTTTGCTAGAAGGTAATTAACTAAACCTTTGACGAAAAAGAATGTAGATACGCAAAATTTCGCCTCTCTTATTTGTTACTTGTAACTACTAGAATTAACATAGCGAAAAAGAAGACCTCTTGCAAAACCCAAAAAAACGCCCGAAATTTTATTTTCGGGCTGATAGCTCAATTTGTTTAAAACCGATTAATGACAACTAGTTTGAGTCCGTTGAAACGGACTTTTGCTATTAGCCAGAGACTTGACTTTTTGGCGGTTCAGATTTAATAAAAATTCTCAATACCTCCTTCCTATTAGTTTAAATTTCTCTATTTCCGTCAATAGACAATTGTTTTTTGCTATGTTTCAACTCTTTCCAAAGTGACTTAATTTGCTGGTAAGCCTCTTCCTGAGACAATTTTCCCCCTGTTTCTAGACAAGTGATGTAACTAATTTTTTGAGAGAATTCTTGGAGGTTGGCATTAAACACCAAGTTCTCTGGCTGGAATTTACCATAATATCGACTACGAGGGTAAAGAAAGCTGTTTTTGTCTTGCGAGTTAGGTTGTGTCATAAGTTTTCTCTCTGTAATTCTTTCTTAAATTTATAAACTATAATTTCTCTCTTTGTGTATATACACAGAATAAAATTCAAATTCCTGAAGAAAGAAGTTAATTTTTTAGTTCAATATTAGGATAAGGCAGAAGGAAAGGTAATTAACTGTGGAAAATACTGAAATAATCGCGTCATCTACCAAAAGGAGTAAGTCAAATGGCATATTGCTGATTAAACTCGACTTGCTCAAATGCGGCTCAAATAATATCATGCCCGCAGAATTAGTTATAATTACCATAGCCTTTAGCTAAGGTTGATAGCGAAGGCTAAAGTAAAAGCCATCATCCTGAGCGTTATTACCACGATCGCTCAGATCGATAAATGGAAATCCATAATCGAGGCGCAAAAAGAGATTATGAATTCCCATTGCCTGATTCCATAATAATCCTAAGCCTGCGCCCACTAAAAAAGTTTGATTGGGTAGCGGATTGGGATTATCAGACTGATTCCAGACGGCTCCCATGTCCACAAATGGCGCAAGTTGAATTGTTGATAATCCAGATTCATTGCGCTGCACTGTAAACCGATCTTCGATCGCTACCCGAAATCCATTATCCCCAGAACGGATATTTTGGCGATATCCCCTTACAGATTGTCCACCGCCAATCACAAATTGCTGGGAAGGTAAAAGGCTATCTGGTGTAAGCTGCAAGTCTGCTTGGATCAGCAATAGATGATCGTTGCTCAATTGCTGCACGCGCTGTACTTGACCTAGCCAACTGAAAAAACGACCATCGGGTATGGGGTCATTGTTGATCGTTGCATCTAATATATCAATGCCAAAATTAAATTGCGATCGCAAAAACCAAGCTCCTTGCGGTTCGCGCCTGATATAATCTTGACCAAATTTAATTACACTGGTACGACTAACGCCATTGACATCAGGCCCAATGCCAAAGGGGGTTGCGAGGTTATCAAAAAGGAAGGTTTGACCATCTTGATAGGTAAATCCTAAAGATAGGGCAAATTCTTCTTTAGGCGATCGCATCAATGGTTGACGATAATTGATTTCATAAAGATCCTGGTTTGCCCGAATTTCTAACGCATCAAAGGGTGGCTCAGTAATTTCGTTGCGATTAAATGCGGCTCGAATCTGCACTTTGCCATTCATGGCGTTCACAGGAACCTGATAACTAAAATCAAAAACATCGGAACCACCAGAGAGTGTATGGTAATAAGAGCCTGCTAACTCATCTCCCATACCGGTTAAATTGCGATCGCGCAATTCAATACCCAATCTTTGGGCCCCAATACTGGGAGGCGAATAATTATCTACACCCAAGCTACCAATTAAAGGGTTTGCCTCTTCAACTCTGACAACGAGAACACTTTGACCAACTTTACCCGTTGGACGCAGACGCGCTTCCACATTTGTAAATAAGGGATCGAGTCGTAATAATTTCAACTGTTCTTCGAGCTTACCACTATTGAGAGGAATACCAGCACCTAGTTGCATGCGACTACGAATATAAGATGGGTTTAATAGCCGCGTCCCTTCGATGTCAAACTCTGTCAAACGCCCTTCTAACACCCGAATTACCACAACACCATCTGCGGTACTAGATTGTTGAGTATCTGGAATTGCTCTGGAATTTATATAGCCTTTATTTAGGTAAAGCTGGGTAACAGCATCTGCGGCTTGTCTGATTTCTTCTAAAGTTAAGTCCCGTTCTTCAAACGGTTTCACTACTGGATTAAAGTCATTTTCATTAAAAACTGTGCTACCTACAACCTGAATTTTCCGAACTCGAATGCGTTGTGGTGTTTCTGGTTGGGGATTTGGTAACGGGGAAACTTCTGTTGACTGTACTATTTGTAACTCTGGCTGACTACTCTTTTTATCCGAGTCAGGTGTCAAAATATTCGCCGTGGCTCTCAGTCCATTTGCAGTTACAATCCAGACGGCAGGTAGAATTAGCAAAGCGTACTGAAAACTAAAACTGTGCTGACTGCATTTAGTAGTTGCCAAACTTTGCCAAGTTTCTAAGTGATGAGAGAAACAGACAATTCTTTGCTGAGTCGTCTTTCCAGGCTTAACAACAGTTTCTGCTTCTTTTCTCATGAGTGGAGTGCCTTATCTAACGACTGGGCTGATTTTAGTTTTTGAGTATGCTACGGCTGTATCAATCTTTCATTATCATATTTTTGACATTCAGATTTCAGAAGATTTGTAACTAAAAGTATACTCAGTAGATCGCAAAGTTCTTTCTACAAGTGCAATCGTCAAGTGTTCAGACAGATTCATAACTTACCAGTCTTAACAACAATTTATCAAATTTAGAAAAACCTAAAATCGAGTTGGGTTTTCCTATAACTCAGCAGATACCGCCAATGATTAATTTATCTATACATCTGACTGTTACTAACAACAGTGTAATTGTTCATGTTTTTTTGAGAAAACTGATCCCTGAATACTCTGCCAAGAGTAGAATAAATGTTCAAAAATCGTAGTACTATGAAGACGAAGCTTGAGCGCAATTTTTATACATCTCAAGAACAACCCGGAGTACTATTAATGGCTACATTTACCGTTACTAATACTAACAATAGTGGTGCAGGTTCACTGCGCCAGGAAATTCTAGATGCTAATGCCTTGATAGGAAAAGATATCATCAATTTTGGTGGACTCTTTAATGATGGACTCGCTCATACCATCAGTTTGACTGGTAGCAGTCTGAATATCACAGACGACCTGACCATTCAAGGCACAAATGCGAACTTACTCACTATTAAGGATAATAGCGCATCGCGTGTTTTTGACATTGCCAGTGGTATAACATCTGCAATCACCGGTCTGACTATTACCAATAGTTACAATGGCACAGCAGGGGGCGGTGCTATCTCCAATGAAGGCGTTTTTACCTTAAACAATAGCATCATCAGTGGCAACACAGCACAGTTTGGCGGCGGTATTTACAACACTGGCAGCCTGACCGTGAACCACAGTACCATCAGTGGCAACACAGCACAGTTTGGCGGCGGTATCAACAACCGTGGTCAAACAACCGTGAACTACAGTTCGATCGCTGGTAACGACGGAGACTTTGGCGGCGGTATTATTAGCGGCTCGTTCAGTGGGAATAGCAGTAGCAATATTAGTCTCACAGTGAACTACAGCAACATCAGTGACAACCAAGCATCGAACTTAGGTGGCGGTATCGAGAATGGCGATAGCAATGGCACTGTAAATCACAGCACCATCAGTAATAACAAAGTAACACCAGGTGGAGAAGGCGGCGGTATTTTTAATAATGGCACTTTGACCCTGAGTTATAGCAGCATCAGTGGCAACTCGGCACCACTGGGGACTGGAGGCGGTATCTTCAATTATGGCACTTTAACCGTGAGTTATAGCAGCATCAGTGGCAATTCCGCAGGGGAGCATGGAGGTGGCATTTCTAATGAAAGCTCCTTTTACACTCAAAGTACTATAGCCATTAAATATAGTAGCATTCACGATAATCAGGCACACTTTGGCGGTGGCATCTACAATACTAACACTTTAACAGTGAGCAACAGCACTATCAAACACAATAGAGCTTTCGGGATTGAACTCTATTTTGTAGATCGCGGTTACGAATCTGGTGAAGGTGGCGGTATTTACAATAATATTAGTGGCACTGCCACACTGGATTACAGCACCATTGCTTGTAACTTTGACACCCCACAACAGGATTCAACTAAGTTTATCAAACTCGATAATCTCGTAGGTAAATTCATCAAAAAAGGCTCTTTTGTGAGAGTTTAAAACTATGTCACCACTGATTTCCATTGTCATCGTCAATTACAACCGGGAGTCTTACCTTGAAGAAGCGATCGCTAGCGTCTTAGCGCAGACATGGCAAGACTTGGAGCTATTAATTTGGGATGATGGCTCTACAGATAAATCGGTGGCGATCGCTAAAGCTTATGCTCAACAAGATGGGCGAGTGCGGCTAGTCCAAGCACACCATCAAGGATATACGGCGGCACTTAAAGCAGCAATCAACCTAACTACTGGCACTTACATCGGTTTGGTAGACAGTGATGATATCCTAGCCCCCACCGCCCTTGCCCAAACTGCTACAGTCCTCAACAGCCATCCAGAAACGGGATTTGTTTACACCGACTATTTAAATATTGATCGAGACAGCAAAGTTATCGGCTACGGCAATCGCTGTGCCATTCCCTACTCCCAAGAAGGTCTTTTGGTAAACTTCATGACGTTTCACTTCCGCCTGATTCGGCGGTCGGTTTATGACCGGGTGGGAGGTGTTAACAAGTCATTCCCCTGTGCCCAAGACTATGACCTATGTCTGCGACTTTCAGAAGTAGCTCAAGTGCGCCGCGTTCCAGAGCCACTTTACCTCTACCGGATTCATTCTCAAAGCATCTCTATTACTAGAAGAACAGAACAAATCCTCTGGTCCAAGCGAGCGATCGCTCAAGCACTTTGGCGACGCGGATTAGCAGACAAGTTACAAATCGATGTAGAATTGCCCGCAGGTCGCTTCATATTGCGGCGCAAAAAATCTTTATTGTCTAATATCGCCGCTTCAGTCCTAGTTATTGCCTCGCTGGTCAGTCCCAGATTAGTCCAAGCACAACAAATAGTTCCTGCTGCCGATGGGACAAACACAATTGTTACACCAAACGGCAATCGACTTGATATCACTGGCGGCACAACTTCTAAAGATGGTGCAAACCTCTTCCACAGCTTTCAACAGTTTGGGATTTCACCAGAACAAATTGCCAACTTTCAAGCTAGTCCGGCGTTGCAAAATATTCTTGGTCGAATTACAGGCGGGAATGCCTCGGTTATCAATGGTTTAATTCAGGTGACAGGTGGTAATGCTAACCTCTTCTTGATGAATCCAGCCGGATTTGTTTTTGGAACAAACGCCAGTTTAAATGTGCCTGGTGCTTTTACGGTGACAACAGCTAATGGCATTGGCTTTGGCAGCAATTGGTTCAACGCTATCGGTGTGAATGACTACAATACTTTAGTGGGAAACCCCAACGGATTTGCCTTTAGTACCAACCAGCCAGGAGCGATCGCAAATGCTGGAAATTTGGTAGTCGGTGCTGGGCAGAATTTGAATTTATTGGGCGGTACGGTGGTTAACACCGGGCAAATTTCCGCACCGGGAGGACAGATTTCTGTCACATCCGTACCAGGTCAAAATTGGGTACGTCTCAGTCAGCCAGGAAATCTGTTGAGTCTAGAAATTCAGCCCCTCGCCTCTAGTAGCAAGCAACCCAATAACTGGACAATTCCCATTGCATCTTTACCAGAACTACTCACAGTTGGTAACACAGGGTTAACAGCCAATCCTGATGGAACTGTAAAATTAACAAACTCTAATGTCACAATTCCCACAACTCCAGGTACAACGATTGTTTCTGGGAAAGTGGATGTATCAAGTCAAATCGGCGGTACGGTAACTGCTTTGGGTAAAAAAGTCGCGGTGATTGATGCCAATATTAACGCCTCTGGAAATAATGGCGGCGGTACTGTGCTAATTGGTGGAGATTATCAAGGTAAGGGGACTTTACCCAATGCAGAGCAGACTTATGTTAATTCAAACTCCGTCATTAATGCTGATAGCAACTTGAATGGAAATGGTGGTCGGGTAATTGTTTGGGGTGACAAGACAACGAGATTTTTTGGCGATATTACCGCTCGTGGTGGACTGAACTCCGGTAACGGTGGTTTTGTAGAAGTGTCGGGTAAGGAGAATCTAATTTACCGTGGTAATACTAATCTGAGTGCCAATAATGGTATTGTTGGTAACTTGTTGCTAGACCCAACCGATATCAATATCGTAGATGGTACTAATGCACCTCAAGATGCTTCTCTGCCTGAAATCTTTCAAAACGATTCCCCAGGTGCTATTTTCACAATTTCCAAAGACGCTTTAGAAAAGAGTAATGCTGCTGTGACATTGGCAGCGACTAATGATATTACGATCGCTAATGATGTCTCGTTGAATTTTGTTAATGATGATGGTGTTGGCGGAGCGATCGCTTTTACCGCAGACGCAGATGGTAATGGTGTAGGTGCTTTTACAATGGGAACAGGCGACACCATCAGAACTAATGGCAGGGATATTACCATTTCAGGAGCCAGCCTGTCTTTAAGAGTTATTAACACTAGCAGCTTCTTTATCGACAAGGGAGGTCAATTTAATACTAATGGCAATGGTGGTAATGCCACCTTGTCTGCAAGGAATAATATTACTGGTGGTGATATTATCGCTAGAGGACAAGGTTATAACACAATTCAAGGCGGCAATATTAGTGTTACCAGCACTAACGGCGCTGTCAGCCTGGGAAATCTTGATACTAGCGCCATTTCCACTGATACAAACAGCAATGCCACGGGTGGTTCAGTCCTAATCGATACATCTAGCAACACTACAAATACACCCAGTAACATCTCCCTAACTTCAATTAAAACTGAAGGGATTGTGTTAGCTGGCTCAGGATATGGCGGCAGCAATGGTATAGGCACTGGAGGTCAAGTTACAATCAGCACCTCTGGCTCTGGTGCTGTCAGCTTAACGGGCAATTTTATTAATAATGGGGGTAGAGATAGCAGCATTTCTACTATTGCTGTCGATAGCGTTGATGACACTCCTCAAAACGGCGCGATCGCAATTCAACATGGTGGAGGAATAACGAATACTCCTTTCACAGTGGGCGACTTTACTGTGAACGGGACAAAAGCTGCGATCGATGCTGGTGGTAGTTCTATCATCCCCACGGGTAGAAGTTTTCCAGTAGTTGCCAAAGGTGACACACCACCAGTTACTCCAACAGGGATTACAATTACTTCTGTAAATACACCTCCCCAACTCACTGCCAATTCTCAACTACCCGATACTCAAAGTAATCAGTCAGTGACTTTTACCTTTGCCAGTTTAGCAGCACAAGTTACCGATGCTGACACTGATATCACCTCCATTCGGATTGATCAAGTGAATGCAGGAACTCTAACTGTGAATGGTCTTCCCGTACAACCTGGCGTTACCACCTTATCTGGGACAGAAACTTTAGTTTACACTCCTCCAACAGATACTAATGGTTCACTGAATGCCTTTGTGATTAGTGCAAATGACGGGGTTGACTTTTCTTTACCTGTACAGGTAGGAATCAACGTTAGACCAAACGACACGCCACCAATTGACAGGCCGCCAATTGACAGGACAGATCCTCCCCCCTGCTCATTCCAGTGCAATCCACCAGGTAAACCAATTGACCCTGGCCCCAAGAATCCTCAGATTGATAACCCCGTTCTGAATACCGATCCCACTCCCGAAGGCGATTTCACAGATGATTTTGCCGATCATTTAGGCATACCCACTCCGAGAATCAAAACACTGGATGATGCCAAAGAAATTGCTCGCAAAATTCAAGAAGCTACTGGTGTGAAACCTGCATTTATCTACATCAGTTTTGTCCCTGTGGAAATTCTGCCAGAGGAAAATTTAGGCAAAGCTCAAAAACTTACAAAGCAATTAAATACTATAGGAGAAAAGGATAGTGACCAACTAGAAATAGTAGTAGTAACCGGAAAAGGCGATCCTATCCGCAAGCGCATCCCAGAAACAACTAAAGCCAAAGTTCTTAAAGTAGCTCAAGAATTTCGTGACCAAATAGTTAGTCCACAAAACCGTCGGCGCACCGGTTATTTGCGTTCATCTCAACAACTTTATCGCTGGATTATTGCACCACTAGAGGCAGATTTACAGGCGAGAGGAATCAACAATCTGGTCTTTTTACCAGATATTGGGTTACGTTCAACCCCAATGGCAGCACTTCACGATGGTAAGGGATTTCTAGTAGAAAAATACAGTATTGGCTTAATGCCTAGCCTTAGTTTGACTAATACCCTCTATAAAGACATTAAAAAATCTCAAATTTTAGCGCTGGGGGTTTCTCAGAGTACTCAGGGACAAGAGCCTTTACCAGCAGTCCCCCTTGAGTTATCAACACTGGTGTCTAAACTCTGGCAAGGTAAATTATTATTAGACAAGCAAGCCACTTTAGAAAATCTCAAAACTACCCGCCGCCAACAACCTTTTGGGATTATTCACATGGCAACCCATGCCGATTTTGCTACCGGCGCTTTAAGTAATTCCTATATTCAACTATGGGAAGACAAGTTACGCTTGAATCAATTACGACAGTTGCGCTTGAATGAACCTGAAGTTGAAATGCTGGTGCTGAGTGCTTGTAGAACAGCTTTAGGGGATGAAGAATCCGAACTGGGATTTGCGGGTTTAGCAGTGCTGGCAGGTGTAAAAACTAGTGTTGCTAGTCTTTGGTCGGTTAATGATGCTGGCACAGCAGCGTTGATGACAAAATTTTATGAGAACTTAAAGACAGATCCAATTAAGGCAGAAGCTCTCAGACAGGCTCAGGTAGCTATGGTCAAAGGGCAAATTTATGTAAAAGATGGACAAGTGCAAGGTTTGGGAGTAGTTGGAAATTTACCTTTACCTGCTGACAGTGCTGATGAATCACTTATGCATCCTTATTATTGGGCTGGATTTACAATGGTTGGCAATCCTTGGTAAAGTTAGGGAACAGGGAGTCAGAGAGCTAGGGGAGAAAGAGATTTTTCTTGTTGCTATTAACCTAACGTGAGTTCGACGCAGAATTAGTATTACCACTAGTAACTTCAATCGAGCGACATACTTCTACGGATACTACGGATGAAAGATATGTCTTCTTGTAGATGAACGCTACAATCTATCAGAAAATTAAAGAAATAGTTAAATCCAGAGTGGCTTCATGAGGGTTAATTTAACATCTACTGCGACATTTGACTTTGTTACCGTGCTATCCCAAGCTGCGGTTACGTATCGACAACCACAATGCATACGCCCTAGTGCTGAAATATTAGTAAAGGCGTTGCTACAAGCAGAAAAAACTGCCAAGCAGCAACGGTTGACATATCCGTTTGAGTTTCTTCTCGGTAAATGGCAACTTTGCTTTGCCACTGGCACTAAGAAAAACAAAGGTAGCGGGGGAATTGTATTAGGCAACGGTTTCTATGTGCCCAAGTTTATAGCAGTCCATGTTTCCTTTAATCCCACTTTGAAACAGGATTCAGACAGAGGCGAAATTACTAATCAGGTTGAGTTTAACCCAGTTTCACTGAAGCTTACAGGCCCAGTACAATATTTCGGTAAGAAAAATTTATTGGCCTTTGACTTTAACCAAATGATTATCAGTTTGTTTGGTCGTGTTATTTACAACAGAGCAATCCGTGCTGGTAAAGTTCAAACAGAAGATTTCTACAACCAACCTATAGCTAAACTACCCTTCTTTGGCTTCTTTTTAGTGACAGAAGATTTCATTGCAGCTCGTGGTCGTGGAGGAGGATTGGCATTTTGGATTCGAGAAACTTAAAGACGCTTGCAGTAAATTAGGCAGTCTTGCTGGAGGGTAAAGGAAAGAGGATTTGACTTATTTGTTTGATTTGTAGCAAGTGGTGCAACCTTTTTTACAAATCAAACAAATACTTCACATCATCTGCGCTAGATTACTTAAAATGTGCTTTGAATAATTCCGCCATCTACTTGCAGCATGATTCCATTCACAAATGAGGCTGCTGGGGAACTCAGAAATACCGCAACATTGGCAAACTCTTCTGGTGTGCCGATACGACCCAAAGGAACAGTCCTATTGATTCTAGCAATTTCTGCTTCTTTGGTTTCACCACTTTTAGTAATGCGGGCATCGATCAATTCTTCTACCCGTTCTGTATATGTCCAGCCTGGTAGAATGCTGTTGACGCGAATTTTATCGCTACCCAGTTCTTGGCTGAGAGTTTTCGTT
>CAXUOL010000057.1:0-17575 GCA_964252435.1 uncultured Nostoc sp. | reverse complement strand
CCAGTGCCTTGTCCGACATCTTTTGTAGTAAAGAATGGCTCGAAAATTCTATCTAGCATTTCTTTCGGAATCCCAACTCCAGTGTCGCAAACAGTAATCACTATATAAGGCCCCTCTTTGGCTTCTAAGTTCATGCGGGCATAATTTGCGTCAATCAACATATTTTCGGCAGAAATACTCAAAGTACCGCCATTGAACATAGCATCGCGGGCGTTAACGCAGAGGTTCATCAGCACTTGATGCAGTTGGGTACTATCTCCAGAAACCATCCACAAATCTTGCGGTACATTAGTGCTGATTTCTATCGATTTGGGAAAGGTCTCTTTCAGAATCTTGGCAATTTCCACAATTATATGTTTTAGTTGCAAAGTGATGTGCTTCCCTTCTACACCCCGCGCAAAGGACAACACCTGTTTGACTAAATCAGCACCGCGTCTAGCGTTAATTTCTAAAATTTCTAGTAGATGACGAGTCCGCTCATCTGCATTGGGAAATTTCAGCGGTAGCAGTTGCGCTCCTGCCAAAATCGGTGTCAGGATGTTGTTGAGGTCGTGAGCAATACCACTAGCTAAAGTGCCAATACTTTCCAGGCGTTGAGCGCGAAACAATTGGGCTTCTAGGTGCTTTTTCTCGGTAATATCTGTGTCAACGGTGAGAATTGATTTGGGTTTTCCTTGTTCATCGCATACCAGACTCCAGCGACTAGCCACAAGGACTTCTTTGTTTGTTTTAGTAAGTTTTGTTAACTCGCCCTGCCACTTACCTTTACTAATAGCTTGCAATAGAGCCGCTTCAATTTCCGGTGAGGGTTCGTCATACAAAAGTTCGCTAGCATTTTTACCCCAAGCCTCTGTAGCTTGCCAGCCGTAAAGTGTTTCTGCACCTTTGTTCCAGAAAATAATTTGATTGTTTAAATCTCGGACGCAAATCGCATCTGTGGTGACATCTAGTAATGCTGCTTGTTCACGGATTTTTTCTTCTGCCAATTTGCGTTCGCATAGCGCGGCTTGCCGTTCGCGTAGCGCAGCTTGTCGTTCGCTAATATCTATACTGGCGCATGTCACCCCGACAATTTCTTGGGTTTCATTCCGTAGTGGCTCGACAGTTAAATCGTAATATCGTGTTGTATCTTTGATGGTAATTGATACTTCTTCTCGCGTTCCGATGCCTGTAGTCAGCACCCCACGTTTAATTGTAATCAGATGTTGAGCATCTTCTAATGGAATGATATCTAAGTCTTGTTTGCCTAATATTTTCTCAACTGTCAATCCAGATGGGGGATTGTAAACCCAGGTGTACCGTAAATCTCTATCCTGGTTGTAGACAAAGATTGGAGAGTTTTTCAGAGCAACCCGAAATCGCTCCTCACTCTGCCGCAGTGCGTTGTCTGCCCTTTGACGTTCGATAGCATAACGCATAGAACGCACCAGCAAGTCACCAGTTACTTGCCCCTTCACTAAATAATCTTGCGCTCCTTGTTGCATTGCGCTAGTTGCTAGGGTTTCATCATTTATACCCGTCAGCACAATGATTGGAGTTGCTTTTGCCTGATTGTGAGCGATGACAAAGGTTTGTAATCCCTGGCTATCTGGCAGCGAGAGGTCTAATAAAATAACATCAAAAATTTCGTTTGTTAGGTAGTTGACTGCTTCATAAAGCCGTTCAACGGGCATCAACTGAACTACAACTGTGGTAACTTCCTTGAATAACTCTTGTAACAATAAGACATCACCAGGGTTATCTTCTACTAACAAGACTTTAATAATATTTTCACCTGCCATGTCCACTACTCCGGTGGCAGTTTTACGATCGCAAACCAAAAATTTTCTATTGATTGGACAATTTTAACAAAATGATCGAAATCTACTGGCTTAGTTATATAGCAGTTGGCAAAAAGGTTATAGGCTTTGAGGATATCTTCTTCAGCCTGGGAAGTCGTCAAAACTACTACAGGAATTCGTTTGAGGTTTTCATCTCCTTTTATTTCTGCTAATACTTCTCGTCCATCTTTTTTCGGAAGGTTAAAATCGAGCAATACAATATCTGGATGAGGTAATCTAGCATATTTTCCCTGTTTTCGCAAGAATGCCATTGCCTCTACACCATCCTCGACTACGTTCAAGTGAATTGAGATTTTACTATCTTCTAGAGCGATGCGTGTAAGTTGGACATCGCCAGGATTATCCTCTACTAACAAAACCTCAATATGCATAATCGCTGTTATGGTATTTACCATTGCTTACCTGCTCTATCTGGAATTGTGAAGTAGAAAGTCGAGCCTTGACCCGGTTTCGACTCAACCCAGATCTGGCCGTCGTGGCGTTCGATAATTTTCTTACAAATTGCTAGACCAATTCCAGTACCTGGATACTTGTCTCTACCATGCAAGCGCTGAAAAATTAGAAAAATACGTTCAGTATATTGGGATTCTAAACCAATTCCATTATCGCGTACCCAGAACAAATATTCGTTTTCAGTGGGAAACTGGGTATTGTTATTCTTCTCCTCTGCCCCTCTGCTCCTCTGCTCCTCTGCTCTACACTTCCCACTCCCCACTCCAATATGAATTCGTGGCTGTTGACGATCGCAAAATTTGATCGCGTTGGCAATCAGGTTTTGAAATACTTGTGTCAATTGGGTCGCATCAGCCATCACTTGAGGTAGAGTATCGTAGGTGACAACTGCCTTTCGATCTGCGATCGCAACTTGAAGATTAATCAGCACCTGTTCTAAGACAAAGCTACAATCAACTGGCACAAAAGGCTGTCCACGGGTGCTGACGCGGGAATAGTTTAACAAATCGTTGATTAGGGTTTGCATTCGGCTGGCCCCATCTACTGCATAAGCAATAAACTGATCCGCATTGGCATCCAGTTGGTTTTTGTATCTCCGCTCCAGCAGTTGTAAATAACTAGTCACCATCCGCAATGGCTCTTGTAAATCATGGGAAGCTACGTAGGCAAACTGTTCTAATTCTGCATTAGAACGAGTAAGTTCCTGACTTTGCTGGGTTTCTTTTTCTAATAGTTGTGCTTGAGATAAAGCAATCCCAATTTGGTTTGCTAATTGCTGTAACAAATCCATCTCAAACTGATTCCACTGTCGAGGTACGCCACACTGATGAGCTAGTAATAAGCCCCAAATATCGTCCCTGACAAGAATCGGCACTACCAGATTAGCCCTGACAGCAAACTGCTGAAGAAATTCTCGATGGCATGGTTGAATATGAGCAGCTTCAATGTCTTCAAGGGCACTTACTCTTCCCTGGCGATATCTTTCTATATATTCTTCTTTAAAACAGGAGTCAAAAAGATTTTTTCCTAGAATTACCGGCCAACCAGGTAGCACTGCCTCTTGTACCACTGTTCCCGAACCGTCAGTTTCCAGTCGAAAAATTAATACCCGATCGGCTTGTAGTAGTTTTTGTACCTCTGTGACAGTAGTTTGAAGAATTTCATCTATTTGTAAAGATTCTCGAATTTTTAGGGTGATTTCGGCAAATAGTTGCGATCGCAGATTTTGCCGCTTTAATTCTTCATCTGCCCGCTTCCGATCTGTGATATCAGTATAAGAACCAACCATCCGCACTATATCACCTAATGCGTCCCAAAGTGCCTGTCCTCGATCTAGAATCCATTTATAGCTGCCGTCTTGGCACTGGACTCGATATTCACAGACGTAAAACGGTGTTTTCTTGGCAAAGTGGTCTTGGAAAGCTTGAAGTACCCAATCTTGCTCATCGGGATGGATTCGTTTTGTCCATTCGTCCCAACGGTTGGAAACTTCGTAGTCTTTATAGCCGAGCATTTCTTTCCATCGAGTTGAGAAGAACACTTCATTAGTTTTGAGGTTCCAATCCCAAATACCATCATTATTACCATGTAATGCTAATTGCCAACGTTCTTCACTTTCTCGTAGTGCTTCTGCTGTTTTCCGTCGTTCAGTAACATTTTGGAAATAAACAGACAAGCCGTCTTTTGCTGGATAGGCATGAACTTTAAGCCACTGCTGCTGTGGCAGATAGAACTCCTCAAATTCGACACTAACCTGTTCTAAGATTGCCCTGCGATATTCACAATCAAATGTTGTGCCGATAATTTCTGGAAACACCTCCCAGATGTTTTTACCCAAAAGCTGATTGTGAGTTTTTTGCAACAGCCGTTCTGCTTGATCATTAATATAGGTGAATTGCCACTTTTGATCCAGGGCAAAAAAACCATCAGTAATACTTTCGACAAGATTAGTGATGCGGGTTTTGGCGGCTTCAGATTGGGCACGGGCTGCTTGCTCGTGTGCCACTAGTTTATCAGTAACTTTAGATACCTCTTTTACATGACGCCTGAGTTCGAGTTGGTCGATTACCAGGCGACTCAAACCCACAAACGCCTCCACTTGTTTTTGGCTTAGTTGTCGTGGAACTTGGTCAATTGCACACAGAGTTCCCAACATATCTCCCTTCGGAGTAATTAAGGGTACACCTGCATAAAACCGTATATATGGATAGCCAATTACTAACGGATTACTTGCCAACTTTTCATCAGCTAGGGTATCAGGAACCACCACAACATGACGCTGCTCTTGGCAAAGATAAGATAATCCAACACTCCGGGGCATTTCTGATATATCTAAACCTATTTTTGCCTTAAACCATTGACGGTTTTCATCAATAAAATTTACCAAGGATATGGGAGTGCCACAAATAAAGGCCGCTAACTGAGCAAGATTGTTGTATGCTTCTTCGGGTTCTGTGTCAAGAATTTGATACTGGCGGAGGGCTTCTAACCTCGTTACTTCTGTATCAATATGTCTAGGTTTCATTAACTTTTTTTAATAAATCTAAATGTGATATCCAGTCAGCAGCATGATTATCTCAAGAATAGTTTAACTTTTGTTAATAATTCTTAATCCTTTCCTCACCTTTGGCTGTTTAGGAAAGTCTGTTAAAAGCAATTCTTAAAGGATGTTTGACAAGTATTTTCGTAACATCTAAGCCTTAGAAACCTAACTCTCCCAGCCCCCTTTGCCTAAAAGATAATGCGTTTCAAAGCCTCTCTCCGTTTCAGGGAGAAATTTGAAGAGGGGTTTTGAGTATACTTTACAACTTTTTAAACAAGCTCTTATCAGCCACTGCCTGTCTACACCACAAATTTATTGCGTAGGCGTAGCCCCCACTTCGGCTGCGCCCTTCGGCTACGCTCAGGACAGGCTCAGTGACCGCCGTAGACATCGCACTAATCCTAGTGTAGACAAGTTTAGGACTGATATTATTTACTGTGTATGATTAGATTTGGTTATTAGACATAAGAGATTTAGTGAATTGACTAGAGTAATTTACTAGTTGGACTAAACCATTCTAGGTCGATGCGATCGTCTTCTACTGTTTCAGTACTCTTAAGAAAACTGGCTTCTACATTAATGCGAAATTTATCTGCATCAGCATTAATTAGCTCAAATATCAGCATAGATGCACAAGGGCTAGTTGTCAGACATCGCTCTACTATTTCCACTACATGGTTAAGGGTATCCTCAATCCGCTCAATCAGTGTACTGCGGATATATAAATAAACTCCACTAGCAAACAGCAGTAGTAATACGACAGTCACGTAAGTGTATCAAATTGACAGACGGCAGCGAGTAGCCTGAAGTATATTTTTTACTCCATTTTTTTTAAGTGAATAATCTTGAAGTACGTATTTATACGGCTAAATAATAGCTCAATTTTTGAGTTGTGGTGATTTTGCTGAGGTTGAATTTTTGCTCAAGAATTACACTCTTGTTGCAGTAAATCTGCTTAATCCTAATTTTATTATTTGCGGACAGGATATCAAACTTTTTTGACTATTTATATTTACTGAAACACTGTTGAATCCATTGAATCAAATAAATCAATAATAAATTTAAAGAGCAAATATTAAATAATGGTTAATTTTCAATATTAGCCAATGCTCAATAGTTTGAATCGCCAAAAAATTGATTTTAAAAACATTGAAAAATCCAAATCAGAAAAGTATCAATATCTCCCTAGTGAGCTTCAAAAAAAATGTAAAAAATCTTGGGATTTGTTTGTTGTCTTCAACAATTATATATAAAATTATATTTATTAAATTATCTGCGATCGCTCTAGACATAAATAGGCAAAACAATATTGATTTAGTCGCTAATCATAACAAATTATTAATCAAATCCGATAAAAAAATAAATAACTCCCAAGGTAAAAAACTATTAAAACAGGCTTTAAGAAAGTCTAACTCTAACTTCAAGAAACCAAAACAGTTACGTAAATTCACCATTGCTGACGTTATCCCAATTGAAGAATACAAAGACAAACCTCCAAAACTACCTGAAGAAGATGAAGAAAAGCCTCAACCAAATACAATTCAACCATCAAATTCAAATCTATCAAAACCATACACACCCCAGCAACAAATACTAATACAAAAACTACGTCGAACAAAAAAGCAACCACAAGCAATCCAAAAGACAATAATTCTTGATGCCCTAACATTTAGTGCCAATAAGTATCCTTGGATTGTTAACCCTACAGATAACCTTACTTTTTCCACAGAATTATTTAAACCAAATAAAAATGAAAATTATATAGATACGGATATAAATGTAAGATTTTCTGGAGAGAATCAGATTATTGATAAGTTTACTTATGCGAAATTTCCCAAGGCTGACCAGTTTTACTGGGTTCTCGATCACAATAGAATAGTAGTTGAAACTAAAGGCTCCCAAGTCGGTATCCTCTCTCAAGGAAGACAAACTAATACTTATATCACCCAAAAGGTTACTTCAGAACAAGCATTTTGGGGATTACAATCTCTGTTCGCTATACCTACAGATTTTCAGAATTTAACTGGAGAAGTTGCTACTGATAATTTTTCTATAATCTCAATAGCAGGGCAATTAGTAAATCCTGAAGGTATACCTGCTGGTAGAGTTATCATTAACAGTGGAATTGACGTAAACGATCCTAACGTCACAGTTTTAAAAAATCCTATTCCAGTTATTGGTAGTGGCTCAACTTTGAGTGTTGATGGTGGAGAAGCTTTATTTCAAGCTTTAGATGCTACCAATGCTCCCAAAATTCTGCAAAGTTTTCCGACAACGAATCTGCAACCTTTGTTAGATGATGGTAATGTCAGACTCCAAGAAGGCGAAATCATTCCTAAAAATGCCCTGGAAGCTGCTGGAATCTTTTGGGGAGATATATTAACCGGAGAAGGTTTTGGTTTTACTGCTCCTGTCTCTTCCTTTCCAGGTATTAAGGTTGCTCAACTTAGAAAATTTGATAACTTTGATTTGTTAAATGTAGCAGTCAATCCTTTTCTCTCTCAATCCGAGAAAGACTTTCATTATCTTAACTCTTTACAGTGGCTATCTTTAGGGAAAAGAGAACCTGAGTTTAAAACACTATCTCAAACTCAAGAAAGTTCTGATTGGCACAGACTCTATGTTAGCCGTCCTCATAATCGCACCTTAATCCAATATGATCCACTAGCTGTTAAGGCTACTTACTCTAACATTTTTTCTGCTCCAGGAATATCTATAACCGCTAAATTTAGTGATTTTAGTCTTGATTCTATTCAATCAGTCAACTCTACATTAGGTTTGCTGTTGGGTGGAGTTTTTGAAGCTATTAAAATTGATAATATTCAACAAGGTTTAGAAGAAGCTAGAGAAAAATTTAAGAATGGACAAGGTTTTACTCCTTTAAATACACCTGCTACAGCAGAGCAAAGGAAACAAATTAATAACAGGCTGAATCGGACTTTATCTTATGCTAATTCAGCTAGTGGACTAGAGCAAGTATCTGGAACTTATACACTTCCGAGTAAAATTACTCCTAACAAGTCGAGTATTTTGCAAATAAGAACCGGAAATCACAAACGAGCAGTTCAGTTTCTGGAAAGAAATATTTCTATATTAGATGAAGGTGATACATTTTTTTCCGACCTCAGACTCTCTAATGAAAAATTTGGCCCTCTTACCTTTATAGGTATTCCAACTCCTTTAAATAATACTTCTATTAATCTTGTTAACGAATCTTCTGCTGTAGAAGTAATTTTGACCAACTCTCAAGGACAACAATTTGTACAACAATTTAGTTCAGGAGATAATACGATAGTACCACTTCAAGTCCGGTCATTTGATTTAGCATTTGATTACATGGAACTCACCAGAGTTGACAAAATAGGTATTAGTTTTAATAACTTTAACGGTTATCTCTCTTTACCAACAATCGAATTGCTAGCAGCAGGTTCTTCTGGAAATTTTAACTATACTGCCAATTTGGGAACGTGGTTTAATATAGATGCTAACTCAGCACCAGGGGTTTCCAATAATAATTTAGGAATCGAAGAACCAACTGTAGGTATCTATACTAATATACTCCTCAATTATATTAAAACTGATGTACGTTTAGATTCAAACAAAAAACCTGTAGCTGTTAATTCTCATATACCATCTTTAAAAATTGACTGGAATAGTGCGTCTAATAAAAATAATCCTTTTTCTACTTTTTTTAGTTATTACTATCAGCATCAAGAAAGAAATTTTGGTTTTTCTTTAGCTCCTGGTATTGCTTATATTGAAGGTAATAGTAATGGTGAATTTTTAGGTCTTTTTAATGGAGAATTTGGTACTAGTCAGGGTTTAAGTTTGAAGACAAATCTAGAGTTAGGCAAAGAATTATTCTTTGAGTTTCAGAGCTTGCAAAGAATCAGTAAAAGAATTTCTATCGGTGCTTATTTAAAAAATTATGGTGTGAATAATGTAGGTCTAAACAGTCGAGTTTCTGGCTTCAACTATGGACTAATTTTCAGGCACACTTTTCCTGATAATGGTGTGTTTATAGAAAGTCAAATTGGTACAGGTGAAAATGGATTTGACCTAAAGTTTCAAGGTGGTTATCGATTTTGATATTATTGTGCAAAATCCCTGATTTCTGGTAAGGATATCCTTGGCAAATCAGAGGTCACAAAACCCTCATGTAGAGACGCGATTTATCGCGTCTTAAAAAACCAATTATCTACACCAATAACCCTTAACACACCCCATATTCCAGGATTTTTCGCTATTCCAACAGATGTAGAGACGTTGCATTGCAACGCCTCTACATTTAATTTATGTTTATTAATCTTATCTAATCTAAAGCACCCAAGCCATTATTACCAGCACCTGCTCGGATTAGAGTTGTTGCATCTTCAACCGAAGTACTATCATTTAATAAATTTGCTGTTGTATTAGTAAATGAATTTGGGTTAGACAGTGTAGTAGTTTGAACTATTCCTGGGGTTATAGTTAGACTAGTAATAGTTTCCTCATTTGTGCCTGCTACACCTCCATACATAAATGTAATTTGTAAACCTCCATCAAAATAAGATCCAGAAGGTAAAATTACCTCGCCACTGATACTGAGAAAAGTACCAGAAGGTCTAATCAGAGTAACAGCACCAATAGCAGTAGCTTGTTGTGCATTTGCTGGCGCTGCTAAAAAATTTCCACTAATTAAACTTAATAGGAAGATACTTTGCTGAAGAATTATAGATAATTTGTTAGATAAGCTATTCATATTTTATAAACTCCTCATGTTTCTCACATTAGGCTCGTTTCCAGATTTTGCTTGGAAATGCAGAATGTGCATCGCCCAGCAGAAATCAAGGCAGAACCTTTTGTGATCTGGCTTTTATTTTTTCAGTGTATAAAAATATAAAACCTTTGTTGGGAGCGTTTTGTGAAAAATGGACATTTTGAGGCTTCGTATTTTTACGCAAGCTCTCTATTCAATATTTAGTGAGAGTTTCAGGGTTTATATTGATATCACTAAAGCTATGTAAAGGGATGATGAGGAGTTGCATAGCAAATCATTTACGCTTTCATTCCATTTGCTTTAAAATCTCGTTTCTATGTCTAAGAAGGAAATGTTCTTGATTAAACTGCTGCCGCTAATAATGGAGGTGGAACCTCCCAATGGGCATTCCCAGTCTCAGACTGGGAACGAGGCAATAAATCAAAGTCCCCCTTTTTAAGGGGGATTTAGGAGGATCTATAAGTTTTTGATACATCACAAACAACTTTTCAAATATCCTCTAAGAAGGAAATGTTCTTCATTGGGCTGCTACCGCTAATAATGGAGGTGGAACCTCCTAATCGGCATTCCCAGTCGGAGACTGGGAAAGAGGCAAAACCAATACAACAAAATTCCCGACTTCCTATAAAGAGTCGGGAATCTGAGGCGTAAAATGAATATAGGGAACAGACATAGCATTGCTATTTCTCCTCCCTATCATCTATAGATTTATTTAACTGTTGTATCAGCTGCGAAAAATTTAGTAAGTACTTACAAGGCAAAAATTCAATCTACTCTAAACCGCCTAAACCATTAGCACCAGCACCAGCCCGAATGATAGCTGCTTGTGCGCCAATGTCTCCAGCAGTTGTAGCTTTGTCTAAGGCTGCTGCTGCTGCCTGAACAAATGCATTGCCACTGCCTTGAACTAAGCCAGTAGTAGTATCAACACCGGCAACCGGGCCTGGGGTAAGAGTAAGACCAACTATAGTTTCATTGTCGTCGGCTGATGATGTGTTAGTTGTATCGTATTCAGGGGCAACAACTAAACCCGCACCACTGGTTGCATCCAGGCCGTAGTAAGCGTTATTAGGCAAAGTTAATTCACCACTAACACTGATAGAAGCGCCTGAAGCTCTAACCAGAGTTACAGCACCACGAGCTGCTGCTTGCCCTGCACTTGCTGGTGCAGCCAGGATATTACCAACGCTAACCAAACCTAACAAGCAGATGCTTCCTTTAACGATCGCAGAAATTTTCATGATTAACAAACTCCTCGTGTTGTTTCTCTTTGTGTTTTCAATATAACCATTGCTTTCCAGAAAAATTTCAGTATTGATACTGAAATTTTGATCAATTTAAGAGGTCATAAATTAAAAAAACTAATAGATATAAGTGTTAGTGTGGCTTTGAATAAAAGCTTTAAAAACCTTATAAAAACTGAGTTAAAGCGATGTTTGTACTTATTCATTGTCTGTATGAAAATTGTGGCAATGATTACCGAATTTCAGATTTTAGAAAACTAAATTCAGAAAGTACTGGAGGTAAGGCTTTAGACTGCTTGCAACACTCCGATCCTTTGTAAACACTGCTTAATAATTCGTTAAAACTTGTCAGATATGGCTATGTGATATCTTTGCTAAATCTTAAGTGCATCTTTATGGTTAATATGCTGTGGGCAACGATTTGAATCCCAGGCCGATCGCAGTTATTGTATGGATGCAATATTTTTAAAGGGCACATAACTATACGCCAATACCATATTCCACAAAATTGAAAACGGCTATAAAATCTAGTTATAAGTTGGGTGGGTAGGGTGATTATCTGGAAGATACCCAAGGCGATCGCGCAAAGCACCCAAAAATTTCTTAGAAATGTTGGCTTTAGTGCCTACACAAGTTAATTTTTGAGTCTTTGACTAAAGTTATAAGGAAAATGCTGAAAACCCCTGAGAAATAGCAACGCAGTTGCGCTTTTCGTACTTTAGGCAGGGGATGAAAGCTAGTAGCACCGTTTACGGTGTTCTGATTTAATCTTTTTGGTGTGCTATATAATCTATTACATTTCCAGTAGCGAGGTAGAGAATCAGCACAGCCAAAAATTGCCTTAGCGTTTTGCTCAAGCACCATTTAACTTACTATATTTATTGTCCCCCAGCAAAATGGGCTACAACTGCCTGCCTTTAGGTCATTATGGCAAAATCTAAGAAAAGCGCTACCCCCATCAATCTCAGCGATCCACAATATTATCTTAACCGAGAGTTAAGCTGGTTAGAATTTAATGCTAGGGTTTTACATGAAGCTTGTGACGATCGCACCCCACTTCTAGAACGTCTTAAGTTTTTGGGAATATTTAACTCTAATTTAGATGAGTTTTTCATGGTGCGCGTTGCTGGCTTAAAGCAACAAGTAGAGGCAAAAGTTAGCCTGTTAACTCCCGATGGTCGCACACCACAACAACAGCTAGACGATATTAGGTCTACCCTGACTCCCCACGTCAATAAACAGCACCAACATTTTGAGGAAGTACTTCGTCCTCTACTAGTAAATCATGGCATTCATATTCTGAATTACATAGATTTGAATCAAAAGCAGCGGACTCATCTCAACAGCTATTTTGAGGAACAAGTTTTTCCAGTTTTGACTCCTCTAGCTGTCGATCCTAGTCATCCCTTTCCTTTTATTTCTAATCTCAGTCTGAATCTGGCTGTTGTGGTTAAGAATCCAGACACCGAAGAAGAATTCTTTGCCAGAATCAAAGTTCCTAGTGTTCTACCACGATTTTTACCGATACCGCCTGAGTTGGGAGATCAGAACAGCGAAAAACCTGCCCACTGGACTGGAGTTCCTTTAGAACAGGCGATCGCTCATAACTTGGAATCTCTATTTCCAGGGATGAACATTCAAGAATATCATCCGTTCCGCATTACCCGTGATGCCGATTTGGTCTTAGAAGAAGATGAAGCAGATGATTTGTTGTTAGCGATCGAACAGGAATTGCGAAAACGGCGGTTGGGTGGTAGTCCAGTCCGGCTAGAAATTAAATCCCAGACTCCTGAAATAGTGCGATCGCGATTATTACATGATTTGGAATTAACAGAAAGTGATGTTTACGAGGTAGATGGTCTTTTGGGACTGCGGGATTTAATGTACTTTATGTCCTTGCCATTGCCGGAACTCAAAGATCCACCACGCCAATCTGTTATACCGTTACGCCTGCAAAGGCTGAGAGAACCGAGTTTAGACCCAGATGCGCTGGAGACGGACGAAGGAAAAGACTTTTTTGCTGTAATTCGGGAAAAGGATTTACTAGTACACCATCCCTATCAATCCTTTTCGGCTACAGTAGTGCGCTTTATTACCCATGCTGCCTACGATTCAAATGTGTTAGCCATCAAAATGACCCTTTATCGGACTTCTGGTGACTCGCCCATCGTCAACGCCTTAATTGCCGCTGCTGAAAATGGCAAGCAAGTATCTGTGCTGGTGGAATTAAAGGCGCGATTTGATGAAGAGAATAATATTTACTGGGCAAAACGACTAGAAAGAGTTGGAGTTCATGTCGTCTATGGTTTAGTCGGGCTAAAAACCCATAGTAAAACCGTCATGGTGGTACGGCGCGAAAATGATCGGATACGTCGCTACGTGCATATTGGGACTGGTAATTATAACCCTAAAACAGCACGACTGTATACAGATTTGGGATTGTTTAGTTGCCGTGAAGAATTGGGTGCTGACATCACAGATTTATTTAATTTCTTAACAGGATATTCCCTGCAAAAATCTTATCGAGAGTTGCTGGTTGCGCCTGTGAATATGCGCGATCGCTTTTTGGCACTAATTCACCGCGAAATCGAAAATGTTCAAAATGGATTTTCTGGACGGATTGTCGCCAAAATGAATGCCCTAGTCGATCCAGAAATTATCAGCACTTTATATGAAGCTTCCCGCGCCGGAGTGGAAATCGATTTAATTGTTAGAGGTGTTTGTTGTTTACGCCCAGGAATCAAAGACATTAGTGAAAACATTCGCATCATCAGTATTGTCGGTCGCTTTTTAGAACACTCTCGGATTTATTATTTTCATAACAATACACAGGAGGAAATCTATATCGGCAGTGCTGACTGGATGCGCCGCAACCTAGATCGCCGAGTCGAAGTAATTACCCCAGTAAAAGACCCAGATATTGCCAAAGATTTGCAAGAAATTATGGGAATTATGCTTGCAGATAATCGCCAAGCTTGGGAATTACAAGCTGATGGTACTTATATTCAACGGCGTCCATACAATGATTCTCCAGAAGCTAATTCACAAAAAATTCTCATGAACATGGCATTACGCTCAACTGGTGTAGTTCCAACCTAATTGATTAAAAAATAAGTTACTTATACCTTGACAACTAGCTCAACTTAGTTTTTTTGGAAAAATTGAATTTTTTGAGCAGTTGTCTAAGTTGTTTATCATCATAGATTCACCAAGTTATTCAACCATAGGATAGAGTCAGTGCTGGCACTTGTTCTCATAAACTAGAGAGGTTATTTTAAATAAATTTGTCTTTCCCCTCAATGTTAATGTTATCCTGCGAGCTTTCTACCTTGCGTGTTTTAGTAGTTGATGACCACGAACTGACTCGCTTAACCTTACAATTGGTTTTTTCTTGCCAGGAAAATATTCAAGTAGTAGGTTTAGCCAGTAATGGTGAAGAAGCTATAGAAATGGTTAAACGTTGCCATCCTGACGTAATTGTTCTAGATTTACAGATGCCAGTCATGGATGGCTGGAGTGCGTCTAGTCACATTAAAGCTATATCTCCGAACACCCAGATACTTGCTTACTCATCAGTGGAAGACGTAAATTTTCACGGTACAAAGGCAATGTCTAGCTTTGATGACGTTTGCAAGAAAGATGTACCGACAAGCGAACTTATTGCCTTAGTTAGGCGGCTGGGTCAGCGTGCAGGAGATGGTTCAGTGGCAGGATAAATGATGCAGTAATTATTGCTTCGCCAACTCAAGCTTAGTTCAATTCTGGGGATTTAAAGACATGATACTACTAAATAACGTCGGTCTAGCCTGAAGTTGAGGTTAAACCGACGTAATTTTTGATAACTTCTACTCTACCGGAATGGTGCGTGTAAATTCATCAATTAGTTCATCCAATTCTTCCAAAGCCTGATTTACGTCGATTCTCAAAGTTCCCAGGTTTGGTTGCTCCAGTAAGCTTAATAGGTAATCGCGTTTACTTTGAACTGCGACAATTCGTTCTTTTATAGTCTGTAAATCCATTATTTTTTTCCTATCTTTAACTACCTTTAAATTTAAAGTTAACTCAAAATCTAATATTCTGGGACACTATACGCCCTTAGTAGTCAACTTAGAGCCACTTGCCTTCCCTACAAGATGCTGCGCGAATGTAGACTAAGGAAAAATTGAGTGTTTGAAAATCATAAAGACAAAGGTGGGTAAAATCTCGTTTAAGTAAGTCAGTGAGAATAATTCAAACTATATTAACTAATGTAAACAATATTCAAATTAGTTTGTAGTGAGGGCTTCAGCCCTCAAACTAGGGTTAAAACCCTCACTACAAACTTTTAATTATTTACGTCGTCCTACTTAAACGAAGCCAATGCTTTGAGCGACAATGCCTGACATGTTCGCTCTTAGTGTGTTCCCTTCCGGCTCTTGAGCAACTGGCGTGCTGTTTCTAACCGCCTTAATATGGCAATTTAGGGTTAGTTGAATACTAGCGCTTGGGGACGATGTTCTTTCCTAATTTGTTGCTCATAGCCGATGATAATAAAACTAAGGTATTCAGACTTTATACTAATTTAAGCTCATGCTACGCCAAATCTCTTTAGGAACACTCGGTCTAACTATCGGTGGCATATTAACCATCATTGGCTTCGTCGCCTATGCTGATAATAATGCCACACTCAATCTTGTCGGATTTTTTTACGGGATTCCTCTATTATTGGGAGGGCTGGCACTAAAAGCTAATGAACTTAAGCCAGTACCATTTACCCAAACTACGTCACCATCAGCATTGATACTGCGCCAGCAGCAAGCAACTGATACGCAAAATAAAATTCGCAAAGACATCACCCGATATTGCTACGGTCAAGATGCTCATCTAGATACAACACTTTCTTTTCTGGGTTTGAGTCCTACTGACCAGGAACGGCCAACAGTCACAGGGTTACGAGAAACAGAAGTTAATGGGAGCTATGCCCTAATTTTAGAATTTGATTCACCACTAATACCAATTGATGTGTGGCAAAAAAAGCATGAAAAAATGACCAATTATTTTGGTCCTGGATTGGAAATTAAAATAACGCAGCCATCTGAAAATACAATTGAGCTAGTGCTAATCAATACTCAAAAAGAATCACTAGTCAATAGTCAATAGTCAAGAGCAAAAATTATCGTTACCCAAACTTCATTCTTTTATGACTTGTTGTTACCCATATTTTTGCAACAGTCAGCATAATTAATAATTCTTGAAGAAGAATTCAGAAGTCAGAATGGGCTAAACGCCCCGCTACCGCTAACAGGAGCGGAGCCGGAGACGCTCCGCCTCCGGTCAGAATCAAGACGCGACTCGAAAATACTCGCTACCGCTTCTCTACGAGACGCCAAACGCTATGATGCTGCTGGCGAATAGGGGGTCAGACCCCTCATTTAAACGATAAAACAAGGCTTTCAAAAGGCGATCGCATTATGAGGATTGCGTCTTAAACCCTATAAAATCGTGGGGGTGAGGGGTGTCACCTACCATTCGCCAGCTGTATCCTTGAAGAAGTCGGGAATCTGGGCAGCAACTTTTACTTAAAATCTTAAAATTTTTTGGGCTTCTCTTAAGCACTTAACCAAAAACTTACTTTTCTAAACGAACTGCGTACCACTGTAAATATTGCCCAGGGCTAATATCTAATTTGCAGCTAGTGTCAAGTAAATATTGTGCTTGAGCTTCCACAGTATCAAATTTTTGCAAGTCAGGCGGCAAATCTTGAATTATGAGTTGTTGAAGAACTGTTTTGAGTTTTTCTAATAACTCTGATGGTGTCATAAATTGTTCTGGTTGATTTGTTTCGAGAACAACAAAATTATCCTGCTGATACATTAATGAGTCTGGCATTTTAAAGATTTAGCGAATGTCAATAGGTTTATAGCACTCATTCGTCTAAAAACGACTGATAAAAAGTTATAGTCCGTTAAAAGAGAATTGAGTATGATCTGCAAAACTGTAGTTTTGGGGGGTTTATGGCTAGAACGAAATTGTTATAGAGTCACTTGAAAATAAAGCTTTAAACTCAGTTTATCTCAATCTTATGTAATTATACTAAACCTCAGCAAGCCTTATCGAATAGACTAAATAAATTTCAGTCAGGTGATATTAGTATTTAGTATTAACTATTTTCTGAGGGACTTTGGCAATTGCCTTGCTCTGGATCGCTAGGTTTCTCAACTAACTACACAACTAAAGAATTAAGGTGTGTATTTGTAATTTTCAAAAAAATCGTAATTTGACTTTAACAATAGGGAAATATAAAAGTAACATTTCCTCCCATAACCATCGCTGAACAAAAAGGTAGCAATTGCCTTCGTGTTCCAATTACAGATTGTCTATGCAACTTATTTATCTACCGCTTGCTTGGCCCAACAACATTGGGCAGTCCATTGTCAAAAAACAGTTGATTGTGAAGCCAGACATAGCTTTGCCGCAAATCCTGGCATTGATGAAAATAGCGATCGCCCCCATGCGATTGAGTTGCACAGCCTTTTTCAGGATAGTCCAGCAAGTGGAAGGCAACTCATGTCAGGCATAAGCCCATTTACTGTTTCTAAGCAACCACCACTGATTTTAGTGGCTGATGATGACAAGACCATCCGGGTATTGTTGCGTAAAGCAATGGAACAAGAAGGTTATCGAGTGGTCGAAGTCAATGACGGTAAGCAATGTTTAGATGCTTACGAGACTATCAAACCGGATATAGTTTTGCTAG
>CAXUOL010000056.1:0-17713 GCA_964252435.1 uncultured Nostoc sp. | reverse complement strand
TTCCCAAAGAATTTGATTTCCTTCACGGCGTACCCGTGACACTATCCAGTTTCGCCAGCGCCATTGATCCCCACGACTGGTGACAGCGCTGGCGTGGACATCCATCAAGTCTGCTAACTCAGAACTGGTGATTAAGTAGCCTTTTTCAGAAATTTCGTCAGCTATACGCAGAGTTTCGACCAAGCTGCGGAGTTGCAAAACCCTCATTTCTGGCGGTTTTTCATCGGTCATGGCCGCAGTTGGCCCAATTGATGGTTCCATAAAGGTTATTTCTGGTGCAGAAGTACTGATTTCTTGCGGACTTTGGTTAGTTATTCGAGAGTTTTTTTCATAATCAGCTACTTTTGCTACATTTAATTCATTTGTGGAAGGTAAAGATTTATAAAAATCTGTGGAAGATAATTGTTGTAGCGAAGGGGTTTTGCCACTAGCATAAGTGCGAGCGATCGCATCACAACGTTCGTTACCTATGTTACCAGAATGTCCCCGGACGTGTTGCCATTTTACTTGTTGGGTATTGAGTTCATCTAAGATTTCTAAAAGGTCTTGGTTTTGGACGGGTTTACCATCTGACTTTTTCCAGCCTTTATTTTTCCAGCCTTTCACCCATTTGGTAACGCAGTTAATCAGGTATTCGCTATCGGTATGAAGGGTGATGGGTTGAGATTGTTGAGATGTTTGCAGAAATTGAAGGGCGGCGATCGCAGCTTGCATCTCCATTTTATTATTAGTGGTATGAGGGGATGCATCGCCCATTTCGTGGATTGAGCCGTCGCTGAAGTAGACGACAACACCCCAACCGCCAGGGCCAGGATTACCGGTGCAAGCACCATCGGTGTATATGCTTTGAATTGTGGGTTGGGTGGACATGCTTAGAGTATCGAACCGCGAAGGTAAGAGTTATTAGCGGCGAATTTTTTTAACAATATCCAGGCTATTATACTGATAAAAACTCTTAATTCTTACTCCTGAATTCTGACTTCGGAATTCTTCTTTAATCCTCATCATCAGGCAAATTTTCCATTTCTTCAGTAATTAGCGTCTGAAAATCTTCGTCACAATGATTATGCAGATGAACTACACCAGCTAGGAGTTCTGCGAGAATTTCAGCTTGTTGATTCGCAGTTAAACTAGTTAACTGTAACTGGTTAACTAATGCTTGTACTTTCAGGCATTCTATACCTAATTCAGCAATCAAGGTACTGAGGGTTGAATTGATTATTGCAAGAGGGCGATCGCTAATCTGCATATTTTAGTTATTGTCCCAATTTTTTACTCAGAACGATAAGCAACACGGAGACTTTGGATTAAAATTACCAGAGATGCGATCGCCATTAACCCGCCCCAAAACCAGTAAGGTAAAAGCAAATATCGCTGCATTTGCGCTGTATCAGAAATTCCAAGGGGGCCAGCAGAACTACTAAATAGATAATCAAGTTGATGGTACGTACTTACACAAGCTTGTACACCCAAAAATTGAATCACAAACCCTTGCGTCCAACGAGGTGCTTTTAAGGCAATACCTAAGATTATTAAACCTAGTAAGGGAATTGCCACCAATCCAAACCAGGAACGCACCCAAATTAATGTGGACAACAGCAAAAAACTTCCTAAAATTTTCAAACAGAGGGTTGCTGCTGTAAAACTGCGGGAAGCCAGAATCAAAGCTGCACCGGCAAGAGGCGGCCCCATTGGTCCTGCTGCGGCGATTATTGCCGGGACAATTGGCCCCAACGGCGACCGGATGCCATAAGTTGCGACACCAGAACCATTGCTAAAAATCTGCAACTTCTGAAACTGTCCCCCTAATAGCAGTGCCATTAAACCGTGACCCATTTCATGAAACCAAGTTGCCAGAATTGTAAATGGGTATAAGATATAATCCCCTCCTGGTACTTGCCACAATAAAGCAGTTGCGATCGCTGCTACAACTAGCCAGGTTAGCCCCATACGTTCAACAACTGGCGGGGCTTCTTTAGCGAGCAAGGGTTCAAAATTTTTACTTGGTTCCCTCATAGGTCACTCATTGGCAGTGTATTTCCATCCATCCTAATGTAATTATTCAGGTAATGGAGTTGCTGGGCAATGCAACAATTCGCACCTTGAAGCGAACGCTGTCAACTATGGCGCTGTACTTGGCCACTGGAGTTTAGACTAAAAGCAGGCGTGGGACGAGGTAGACCGGATTCACGAGCATTGCTCATTGGTGTGCCTCTACCATGTATTGCAAACGACATTCCTTAACTATAATTCATCCCAAACTACAGGAAAAGAATAATCTGAAAACGCCGAGAAATCACGATTTTCGCTGCGGGTTTCTTCATCGAGAACTTTCACAACTTTGTTATAAATGTCTTGTGCTTGTTGCGGGGAATCTCCGATGCTGGTTAATCCCACCTTGCCAAACTGCGAAAGGCAACCCATAAGATGAAACACTGTACCCGTTTCTGTACCGCTGTCGAAGTGCAGTCTGTGATGAGCGATGATATCCATCAAATCATTGGCTAATAATCCCTGATAGCGCTCTTTTTGCAGATTATCAGTGGCAATGTAATATTTTGGACGACCTTGTTGACTATAAAATAAACCCGTGGAAAGGTCATAGCGACCGTTCGTTAATAATTTCAGGGTCATGAATGGATGAGTTGTACCGCCTTTACGTAGGTTAATTTCGATCGCCTGAATATCCCACTCTCCGTTACCCTTGTCAACGGCAATAAAATCTAATCCAAATCGCTCTAAAGTACCTTTCTCTGCTAGCTTTCTACCAACTTGAAGTCCCAATTGCTGTAATTGCAACCGATATCTTTCATCAGCGGGAAAACGACAACCAAGGTAAATCTGACCGTCTGGGCCGCCGAGAATTTGGTCGTGAGTTGACAGTATTTCCACTTCGCCATTAGGTGTGATCCGTCCTTGGACGCTGGGTGATCGCTTAATTTCCCCTTCTACAAATGCTTCAGCGATTGCCCCTAACTCAGGCATTTTTCCCAAAAAACTATCCCAAGTTTCTTGTTTTGCTTGAAAGCGCATCGTTGATAAGCGATCGCTAATTGCTGCTATCCTTTCGGCATGAGTACCAATGTTTGGTGCTAAATTCTCAATCGGTCTAAGATCCAACAATGCATTTCCCTCTCCAGAAATGCCCTCGTTGAGTTTTACTACTACCCGTTTTAATGTTGGTTGGCGTTCCCACAAATCAACGGTAGCTTCTGTCAAATCTTTGTGGTTCCAAACTTTTCCGCTGCCATCTGGATGCGTTACTCCGCTTTCTTTGAAGATTTGCCGACTACCACTTTTTGTCCCCCAAATCTGTAAATCTGGTGCAGCAGCATACAGTGGTACACCTAATTTTAAAGACAATTCGCCTTCCCAGTGCGAAGAATTATAGCAGATCATAAATGATTTGTCTAGCCTCAAAGATTGATGAATCCGCTCTAGCAAACGGGGACGTTCTAAAATCTTTTGGCTCAGAGGCTTAAAAGAGGAATCGTAAGTAGAAAGTAACAGCAAGCGATTGCGAGCATGAGAAAAGGGAATTCCTGGCAACAGTTGCAAATAATAATCAATGATACTCGGATGCAGTGGTACTGATGTTACATAAATCAGCCGAGTCCGGGGATTCCGCAACCGAATTAAGGAAAATAGTAATCTTTCTTCATAATGTTCGCAGCCTTCGATCTTTTGGAGTTCCCCCTGGTCAAGACTCAAGGAGGGAATAATTAAAATATCCGCTTCACTATTGTCAAATATTTCGCTCGTTTTCCAGCGATCGCGCAGGGTTAATTGTAACTGGCGAAACTTTTCAACCTGTTCTAATTCAGAAATATTTAATGTTGCCATAACCCATGCCCTCTAATGATCTCAATGTAGCGCACCAAGCAGCCTTTTGGAAAATGTATAGTCGCCGTGTCAAGATTCAGCTAGTTCTGTAAAAAATTTCCAGAAGTCCGCAAGGAGCAATCAAACTATAGCAACTCGTAAATCGCTGACTTCTTTAATTGTTTCACTCTTAAGGTTGAGCTAATTGCGGCTTAGTTTACCTCTAGGGGGCGATAAAGTAGAGCAACATAATAGTTAACTTGAAAGCAGGTGAAAAAGATAAATTTTTCATCACATTAGAGTTGGTACTTATCGAAACAGAATTCAGGAGTCAGGAGCCAGAATTCAGAATGAATTTTGAATCGATTTAGCGGATGAATAATTGGGTTTAAGACCCCCACCAAATTTTCAATTTGGTGGTCAACAAGAAAGTCGCGGGTCTGAATCCCCGACTGATAGCGAAGCGTTAGCGAGTCCGCGAGCGTCTTGATTCTGACTCCTGAATTCTGACTTCTGAATTCTTCTTCAATTTCATGGTCAGGCGTGAGGATAAATAATGTAAGTTGCGTAGAGTCGCTGGAATAAGTAAGTTTGGCAAACATCCAGGATATAAATGCCTAAAATTGCAAATGGCTAGTGAGAGTCAAAGCAAAAAATAAACCTTGGGTTGAATGTTCGATCCAAGGTTTAGTTATGAAATAGAGAATAGGGTAAATGAGAAATGTGGAGTGTAACTAATTCTCAATGCTCAATTCCCCATTTACAATGCCCCCATTCAATATTCAATTATCAAGGTAAAACAGATGGCTAAATCAAAAGAACCAAAAGAGAAAAAAGAGCAAAAATTGCAACCGCCGCAGCAACAAGAAACACCAGGTGTTGAATCAGAAATGACACCAAAACCCAAAGCAGATGATGCTCAGTATCGGGGTAGTAGTAAGTTACAAGATAAAGTAGCATTGATTACGGGTGCAGATAGTGGGATTGGTCGTGCTGTTGCGATCGCATTTGCAAAAGAAGGTGCAGATGTGGCTATTCTTTACCTTAACGAACACGATGATGCCAAAGAAACAAAACATTTGGTAGAAAAACAAGGGCGTCGTGCAGTAACCATTGCAGGTGATATTGGCAATGAAGCTTTTTGTCAGCAAGCCATCCAACAAACAGTTGGTGAATTTGGCAAACTCGATATTCTGATCAACAACGCCGCCGAACAACATCCGAAAGAAAGTATTGAAGAAATCACCGAAGAACAACTAGAGCGAACTTTCCGCACTAATATCTTCTCAATGTTTTTCATGACTAAAGCTGCACTCAAGCATTTACAAGCGGGCAGTGCTATCATCAATACCACATCGGTAACAGCTTATAAAGGTAGTCCACAACTACTAGATTATTCCTCTACAAAAGGTGCGATCGTTGCCTTCACTCGCTCCTTATCAAAAAATTTGGTATCCAAAGGAATTCGCGTTAATGCTGTCGCACCAGGACCAATTTGGACACCTTTAATTCCCTCAACTTTTCCCGAAGAGAAAGTTGAAACTTTTGGTAAACAAGTACCAATGGAACGAGCCGGACAACCTGAAGAAGTTGCTCCTAGCTACGTATATTTAGCTTCTGATGATGCCTCTTATGTCTCTGGACAAGTGTTACATGTTAATGGTGGAGATGTTGTGAATGGGTAATTAAAAGAATTAGGAGTTATGAGTGAGGAGTTAGGAATTAAGAGTTATAAACAATATATTTTAAACTTACAACTTTGAATTTTTAACTCCTAATTCCAAACTTATAACCCTTAACTTTTAACTCATAACTCTAAACTTATAACTCTTAACTCTACCCTCATGGTCATCCATTGGAGGGATGATTTAATTTCGAAATATTGATAGCCTGTCTAACAGCGTACATTTAAGAAATAATAATTACGTCTATGGCATCTCTTACACCACTGCATGGCACAGAATTAGTAGATTGTGCTAGAGCAAATGCCAAGCAAGGGATTGAAACCGCTGCTTATCAATGTGGCTATGGTCAAGACCTCAATAAATTTGCCCAAGAACTCAGACAAGCTTGCGAAGAAATGAATTTACAAGTGAAGGAACTAAGTGGATTGATTACTGAGCAGGACTTGATACTACAATTAGGTACTGGCGAAATTGTTGCTCCAGATACGGAATCAGAATTGTAAAAGTTAAGTTAGTCATTTGTCCTTTGTAGTGTGTTATTCACTAATGACCATTGTACAGACGCGATTAATCGCGTCTCTAATGATTAATGACTCTTTTCATAACTTTAAAATTACCCGCGCCAAATTGAAGTAGATCAAAACGCCTACGACATCAACTGCTGTGGTGATGAATGGTGCTGACATTAATGCTGGATCTAAACGTAGATAGCGAAAGAGAAATGGCAGTGCTGAACCGGAGATCGAAGCCAAAATAGAAATAGCTACCAAACTAGTGCCTACAGCGATCGCTACTTCTAATCGTCCTTGCAGAAAATAAGCCCAGACAGTAGCGATCGTACCTAACATTCCTCCCAAAAATGCCCCGGCGATCGCTTCTCGACCGATTACCTGCAATGTACCAAGCGATCGGATTTCATCGGTGTTCATCCCGCGAATCACCACTGTGGAAGATTGAGCGCCTACATTACCCCCAGTACCAGTCAACAAGGGAATAAAGGCCGTCAGTGTCACCACTTTTGCTAAAATATCTTCTTGCGACTTAATAATTGTGCCTGTAACGGTATTGGTTACAAGTAAAACTAATAACCAGACAACTCGCTTCCGAGCAATTTCTAGCAAATTCATTTGAAAATAATTGTCGCCCCCCGACTGCACACCACCCAAGGCATAGATATCCTCGGTGGTTTCTTGTTGCAGAATATCAATCACATCATCCACCGTAACAATACCTACTAGAAGCTGTTCTCGATCTACCACAGGCACAGCTAAAAAATCATATCTTTGAATTAATCTTGCAACTTCTTCTTGGTCTGTATCAGTGTAGACAAACACCACATCACGGGTCATAATTTCGCCAATAATTTGCTCAGGCTGAGACGTTACTAATTCCCGCAACGATACAATCCCCGTTAAGCGCCTTGCCACATCCATGATATAAAGATAATAAATCATCTCACTGGCATTAGCTAAGTTGCGAATTCGCTCTAGAGCTTGAGATACTGTCAAGTTTTCTTTCAGCGAGATCAACTCTAGCGTCATAATTCGCCCAGCTGTATCAGCTTCATAACCCAATAGTTGGGCTGTAGCTTCACGTTCTGCTGGACTCAGTTGTTCTAGCAAGCGATTGACGACTTTTGCCGGTAATTCATCAAATAACCTAGCTCGGTCATCCGGCGACATTTGATCGACAATATCGCAGACTTCCTGGCTTTTAAGTTCTTCAATTAACCGTTCTTGAACACTGTAGTCAAGATATTCATAAACTTCGATCGCCTCATCCTTAGAAAGCAAGCGAAAAGCCAAAGCGTGCATCGCTTCTGGCAAACCCTCAATCGCCTCGGCGATATCCGCAGGCTGCACGGGTACGAGAATAGATTTTGCTGCTTGCAAATCTCCTGCTTCTAGGAGTATTTGCAGCTGAGTCCGCACTAAATATCGCAATTCCCTGCGTGAGAGATTTTGGATGGTAGAGTTTAAATTGTTTGTCTCAGTCAAAGTCCACTTTCCTCAGCCAGTTTGAACAAGGTTGCTGCCCCTAGTCTAGGGGAAAGTGGGAATGTGCAACGTCAAACTTGTAATTTTTCTGACTTGGAGTAAATTGAAAACTTTTGTAAATGAACAAAAGAGTCGGGTTTCGGACGCTGACAATTCTTTGCTGGCGGCGTTGTGCTGGCGTAGCCTTTCATGGAGAAGAGAAACTGTCGCGTAGCAATTCGCAGGATAATCCACGCGCAACAAGGTTACTCAAAAAGTACGATTATTTCTTAATTCCAGTGGATTGTATTTCCGAGCTTAAATGCATGAATGGTGAGGCTCTTGCAAAAGTTTTTGCTCCACTGATTTTAGGTTATTACTGTATTTCTACTGGTTCTGATAAAAAGATATAAAGTAATAGTCAAGATGAAATATAGATAAATATTAATTCTTCAAATCTTTAAATATTAAAATTTTTCTTTACCCAATTTTTATATGGTTAATAAATCTGTATATAAAACACATTAATTATCCGGTACTTTCGGACTTTTTATTTAAACATTATCAAAACTTTGATATTACTTTAAAAAAGCATATATCAATGTGAATATTTAAACAAAGTCTCATAAACAAGATAGACATAACACCGCAATCTATTGTCAAATATGTAGAAGTAAAAGAATACTTAAGTAATCTATGTAAAGTTATTGCATTTGACTAATTACGTATGTACCTGCTTTTCTTGGGCATCGCTTGCCTCAACGAACATGCATCTACACATCAGTGAGATTAGAGGCTCTCAATAATTCAAAAATTTGTTGAAGTCAAACAAAGACTAATATGTTCTTCAACTAGTTATTCATAATTAGCAATTACTAAATATATATATATATATAGGTCAATCAAGGATTAGCTTATCAATATATTTATATCAAGCTTTATGATGCATTCTTTGTTGAAAATATTCATCAATGTCAAACTAATCCTGAAACATTAATTATGGCATCAAATCAAAACTTATCAACATCTGTAAGTCCAGTAATTACTACTAAATCATCACTAGAAAGCATTGATCAGGGACAAAAAACCAGCATTTCTGCTCGGTCTAGCCTACTCTCTCAAGGAGATGGACTCAAGGCAGAGTATTACGACAACATCGACTTCACCAACCTGAAGGTAACTCGCACAGATTCGACGGTGAACTTTAACTGGGTCGCTGGTTCTCCCGCTGCGTCGGTTGATGCAGATACTTTCTCAGCGCGGTGGACAGGTCAGGTAGAAGCCAAGTACAGCGAAACTTACAAGTTCTACACCACTGCTGATGATGGTGTGCGACTGTGGGTGAATGGTCAACAAATCATCAATCAATTTATCGATCAACCTGCCACCGAATCCAGTGGCTCGATCGCATTGGTTGCAGGTCAGAAGTACGATATTAAACTTGAGTACTACGAAAATAAAGGCAATGCCGTTTCTCAACTGCGTTGGTCAAGCACCTCTCAGGCGAAGGAAATCATTCCTCAGTCGCAACTGTATAGTAATGTCAGCACACCTAGTACTAGTAATGGCAACGGACTCAAAGCAGAGTACTACGACAACATCGACTTCACCAACCTGAAGGTAACTCGCACAGATTCGACGGTGAACTTTAACTGGGTCGCTGGTTCTCCCGCTGCGTCGGTTGATATAGATACCTTCTCAGCGCGGTGGACAGGTCAGGTAGAAGCCAAGTACAGCGAAACTTATAAGTTCTACACCACTGCTGATGATGGTGTGCGACTGTGGATGAATGGTCAACAAATCATCAATCAGTTTATCGATCAACCTGCCACCGAATCCAGTGGCTCGATCGCATTGGTTGCAGGTCAGAAGTACGATATTAAACTTGAGTACTACGAAAATAAAGGCAATGCCGTTTCTCAACTGCGTTGGTCAAGCACCTCTCAGGCAAAGGAAATCATTCCTCAGTCGCAACTGTATAGTAATATCAGCACACCTAGTACTGGCAATGGACTCAAAGCAGAGTACTACGACAACATCGACTTCACCAACCTGAAGGTAACTACTACAGATGCGACGGTGAATTTTAATTGGCTCGCTGATTCTCCCGCTCCGTCGATTGATCCAGATACCTTCTCAGTGCGGTGGACAGGTCAAGTAGAAGCCAAGTACAGCGAAACTTACAAGTTCTACACCACTGCTGATGATGGTGTGCGACTGTGGGTGAATGGTCAACAAATCATCAATCAATTTATCGATCAACCTGCCACCGAATCCAGTGGCTCGATCGCATTGGTTGCAGGTCAGAAGTACGATATTAAACTTGAGTACTACGAAAATAAAGGCAATGCCGTTTCTCAACTGCGTTGGTCAAGCACCTCTCAGGCGAAGGAAATCATTCCTCAGTCTCAACTTTATTCACCATTTCTTCCGACCACTATCACCTTAGGATCGTCTTCGATGACTGTGAACGAAGGCACTGATAGTGTTACCGTTAAAATACTTAGAACTGGAGATTTAAGTGGTACATCTTCAATCAAATATGCGACTATAGCTAATACTGCTACAAAAGGAGTTGATTATGGGAGTGAAGGCATTGAAAGTGCTGGAACACTGACTTTTGCGGCGGGACAAAGCAGCACGCAGGTATCCATTCCGATCAATGATGATTCCTTGATAGAAGGAGATGAAACCTTTAATTTTGTCATTGATCAGGCAGAGGGGGCAACATTAGGAGTCCAAAGAACTCTCGCAATTACGATTCAAGACAACGATCGCTCCGGCCTCGATTTCAGTCAGCCAGTAGTGAATGAGGGTGACGGTACTGCTAAGGTGACAGTTACACGGGGGAATGCTTCGGCGGCTGCTAGCGTGAGCTACATAACCCAAGATGGGACTGCTAAAGCTGGATCTGATTACCAGACTGTATCTGGAAACTTGAGTTTTGCAGTTGGACAAACCAGTAACACAATTGTTATCCCCATTCTGAATGACAACGTTGGGGAATCAAATGAAACATTTGCTTTGAAGTTCAGTAACCCAGTTGGAGTGCAGCTAACTAATCAACAGACAAGTATCACTATTATTGATAATGACTCTGGTAACTTTGCTTTAGATACGGTAGCTTCTGGTTTGACTCAACCCACAGCTTTTGAATGGACACCTGATGGTAACAGCATGTTCATTGCCCAGAAAAATGGGGTAGTGCGAGTCATGAAAAACGGTAGCTTATTATCAACACCATTTACTGATATTCGCACACAGGTAAATGATACGCGCGATCGCGGTCTATTAGGCATTGCCGTACATCCAGATTTTGGCAAAAGTCCAAACGGCAACAACTATGTTTACCTGTTGTATACCTACGATCCACCAGAAACTAGTGTAAACAATTCTAATAACAATCCCAATAGCACATTGGACGATCCCGATCAGAATGGGAATCGTACTGCACGCCTAAGTCGCTTTACAGCTGACCCCAACACTAATTATACTACTGCAATTGCTGGCAGCGAAGTTGTACTACTAGGTACAAACGGCACTTGGGCAAATATCAGCCACCCAGATGGAAATAGCACAAATGTTTCACTTGGCTATGCACCATCAGGAATTCTCAACAAAGATACTGGTAAGCCGTTTACCAGCTTGCAGGATTATCTGAATAATCTCGATAAAGTCCAAAATGTCCAGAATTTTATCGCCAATGATAGTGAATCTCACTCAATTGGTTCCGTGCATTTTGGTACTGATGGTTCTCTATTTGTGAGCGTAGGAGATGGTACTTCCTACAATGGGATAGACCCGCGAGCAATTCGCGTCCAGGATAAGAATAATCTGTCCGGCAAGATTCTGCGGATTGACCCGATTACTGGTAAAGGCTTATCAAGTAATCCTTTCTACAACGGTGATCCTAATAGCAATATTTCCAAAGTTTATGACTTAGGTCTGCGTAACCCCTTCCGTTTCACAATTGATAAAAAGACCAATACTCCCGTAATTGGCGATGTTGGCTTCGGTACTTACGAAGAGGTGAATGTCGGAAAACCAGGGGCTAACTTTGGCTGGCCATTCTATGAAGGTGGCCTTGATGCAAATGGTAATATCGTCAGTCTGAAACAACCATCCTACGCTAGTTTAGATGCAGCAAAAGCCTTCTATAATAGTGGCTCATCTGTTACAGAACCACTGTACACTTACAAGCATTTTGGTTCTAATTCGATCCTCGTGGGTGACTTTTACACAGGTAATACTTTCCCCTCGATGTATCAAAATGCCTTATTCATTGGTGATTTCAGTCAAGGAACTATCGATGCTTTGATATTAGATAGTCAGGGCAAAGTTGCCTCAGTTAAGCAGTTTGCTTCCCAAACGGACAGGCCTAATCTAGGACTGCCTACACAAATCACCACTGGTCCTGATGGTAATCTGTATTACGCAAACTTGACCGGAGGCGAGATCGATCGTTTCCGACCTGTTTAGAGATGATTTGAAGGAGGCAGGAGGCAGGAAGTAGACTTTTTATACCTGATTTTGAATCCTGTACTTTATGCCTGATCTACTTGAAAACTGCTTTATCAGTGAACAGTTATGCGACTGTTCACTGATTTTGCTTAAGATAACTTTGTCAGAAATCCCAACAATTTTTTGGTATTTGATGTTAAGAGTGTTCGACGATAAGCATCAGCGGCTTTTTTAATCGCTTCGGCTTGAGTGGGATAAGGATGAATTACACTGCTTAACTTGCTCAAACCAATCTTATTCACCATTGCCGTAGTCACTTCTGAAATCATCTCACCCGCGTGACTGGCGACAATAGTTGCACCGATAATTTCATCAGACCCCTTCTTATGGTAGATTTTGAGAAATCCTAACTCTTCACCATCTGCGATCGCTCGGTCTACACTACTAAAAGGTATGTTGATGGTCGTCACCTCAATACCCAATTTCTGCGCTTCGTGTTCGGATAACCCTACGTGGGCAATTTCTGGGTCAGTATAAGTTACCCAAGGCATCACCAAACTACTGAGTTTGGTGCGTCCCAAACCAAAGGGAGAAAATAGCGTATTTTTAATTACAATCCGCGCTGCTGCATCAGCTGCATGGGTAAACTTCCAGTTCATGCAGATATCGCCAGCTGCATAAATTTTGGGATTGGTCGTCTGGAGATAATCATTTACCTTCACACCTTGGTGCTTGTCGTATTCTACACCCACAGATTCTAAATTTAGATTTTCGACATTTGGCGATCGCCCCGCACCGACTAAAATTTCATCGACTGTCACCGAATCTCGATGACCATTAGTGGAAAAGTAAAGCCGTTTCCCTTGGGTGACAGTTACCACTTCTTCCAACTTGGAATTAAGTACTACGCGAATTCCTTCGTTAATCAAAACCTTTTGGAGAATATTAGCGGCTTGTGCGTCTTCTTTATTCAGGAGATGAGAACCGCTATGGAAAAGCATCACCTCACAACCCAAACGTCGGAAAGCCTGCGCTAATTCGCAACCAATGGGGCCGCCACCAATCACCGCCAAATGTTCCGGTCGTTGAATCAGCGAAAAAACCGTCTCATTGGTTAGATAACCTGCCTGTTCAATTCCCGGAATCGCCAGTTGTGCAGGTCTTGTGCCAGTTGCAATCACAGCTTTTTTAAACTTGAGGGTTTTGTCGCCAACTTCCACGGTATTTTTACTTGCAAATCGACCGCTACCCAAAAAGACATCAACACCCAGGTTTTGAAACCGTTCCGCCGAGTCATTATGGCTGATATCAGCCCTGATTCGCCGCATCCTGGCCATAACTTTGGAAAAATCAACATCAATATTATGTTGGGGAATATTAACTCCCAAACTTTTAGCATCCCAGATTTCGCCAACGACGCGGGCAGACCGAATAATCGTTTTAGATGGTACGCAACCAACATTTAAGCAATCTCCACCCATGAGATGCTTTTCAATCAACGCCACCTTTAAACCCAAATCTAGTCCCGCAGCACCCGCCGCCACCACTAATCCCGCCGTACCAGCACCAATTACTACCAAGTCGTAAACGTCGGCGGGTTGAGGATTAACCCAATTTGGCGGATGGACGGAAGACACCAACTTTTGGTTATACTCATCCATTGGGCGAACTGTGACTATCTCTAAATCTGAATTGGTCATTGGCAAAACCTCTTTTAAAATTAACAATCCCGATAAATTTAGGCGGCTCAGTCTTTTATTTTTTATGCTTGTTTAATAAGGAATACAGTCTTTGAATTGTTTTGTCCGTTTGGGAATTGACAGATATGATTGAAGCTTTTCTGTATAAACGTTTCAGCAATCAATAATTTACAGCAATTTGCAGTTTAATAGACCACAGTGAGGCCATATATCTGTCCCCCCTTACAATTCCTCTTCTAAAGCTTTGCGTGCAATCCGGGTTACATAAACTGTCACAGTGACTGTCGCAAACAAACCCAAGATGCGAATTGCCCATTGTAAAGTCGGGTTGGTAGGTTGAGCCTCAGTGCCAATCATGGCCAGATTACCTGCAAGGGAACCAATATAAACGTACATGATGGTTCCAGGAATCATGCCTAGAGAGCCGATAAAGTAATCTTGAAGTGAAACTCCTGTGATGCCAAAGGCATAGTTGAGCAAATTGAAAGGAAATATGGGGGATAATCGCGTTAACAGGACAATTTTTAATCCTTCTTTACCTACCGCTTGGTCAATGGCGGCAAATTTTTTGTTATCTGCGATTTTACCAGCAACCCAACCCCTTGCTAAATAACGTCCAACCAGAAAAGCAGCGGTAGCGCCAAGGGTTGCACCGATAAACACGTAGAGAGAACCCCAAACTGCGCCAAAAATTACACCAGATCCCAAGGTGAGAATAGAACCTGGGAAAAAAGCAACGGTAGCGATAATATAAAGAGCAATAAAAGCTATGGCTCCCACTGCACCCAGGCTATCAATCCACTGCAAGGCTTCGCGTAAAATTGCTTGGGGATTGAAAGAATTTGGATTTGCAGATTCTTGCGCCAAGGCCGGGTCTGTGTTTAATGAGAAAGCAGTCGCTAATATCAGTAATGTTAATACACTGAGGTTAAAAAACTTCTGCAAGTTTCTGGTATCAATACTTTTAAATATCTGATTGATTGTTAGTTTTCTCATGGGTTGTTATTTTTTCTATTGCCACACTTTCAGCTAATGCTTTCTGAGCAACTTTTGTGATATATACAGTTACAGCAACGGTAGCAATCAACCCAACTACTTGCATTATCCATTGCCAGACTTGAGTTTCTGGAGTAATTGGTTGATGAGAGGTGTTAATCATGGCAAGATTACCAGCCAAAGAACCAATATAAACGTACATCACAGTACCGGGAATAATGCCGAAGGAACCTAATATATAGTCTTTGAGAGAAACCTGTGTTATCCCAAAAGCATAATTTAATAAATTGAAGGGAAAGACGGGAGAAAGACGAGTTAGCAAAACAATTTTCCATCCTTCTTTAGCAACTGCTAAATCAATCGCTTTAAATTTAGGATGTTTTTCCATTTGTCGAGAAACCCAATCCCGCGACAGGTAGCGTCCAATGAGAAAAGCTAAGGTTGCTCCAATTGTTGCAGCAATTAGCACATATATTGAACCCCAAAATACTCCAAACAGACAACCACCTTTGAGGGTTAGGAGGGAACCCGGTATAAACAGTAATGTTGCCAAGTTGTAAATGAGTATGTAGGCGATAGGCCCGAAAGCACCAAGACTGTGAACCCAAATGACTAAGGTTTGTAAAAGTCCCTGAAAGTTTAACTGTTTAGCAGCAATTATGAGAGTGACAATCAGGCAACTTAGGAGTAGTAGTTTGAGTTTGGAATTTAATAAACGCTTCTTCATTTTTATAAGTTTCACCCTCAGAAGCTCGATGTTGACCTTTTGAGGCTCGATGTTGACCTTTTGAGGCTCAATGTTGACCTTCTGAGGCTCGATGTTGACCTTCTGAGGCTCGACGTTGACCTTTTGAGGCTCAAATTTAAAACTTAATACCAATTCAATTAATGATTGCAACACATCCTTGGGTAAAGACGCGATGAATCGCGTCTCTACAAATGGTCTATTTGTCGCATTCTTTTTTCAAATTGGTATTACATCTCAAATCCAATGCCCCTAAGATATATTATTTACATGAGAAACAGCTTAAAGCCTCTTAAATTTTTCTCGGCGATACCAGCTACAAATTCGCTCAGGTGAAACGCCGAGCAAATAAGCAATAATTACTATTTGATTAAGTAAGGTAGTTTTCAATACTCCCTTTTGCAACCATCTACGAGCTGAGGTGACAACTGGTGTGGAAATAATTACAATGCGCCCGATGCGTTTTAAACGACGCATGAGTTCAAAGTCTTCCATGATGGGCAATTCGGGAAAACTGCCTATTTGCTGAAATACTTCCTTGGTTAAAAAAATTGCTTGGTCGCCATAGGGCATTTGGTAAAAATGCGATCGCACATTTACCCCCCACTCCACCCATCGTAAACTTAAAAGTGAGGCATCAATCAGCAACTTAAAAGCACCAGCCACAATCCCAGGCTGTTGTAGCGCTGTGCAAATCATCTCATCAAACCCAGTTGGCAAACGAGTATCTGCATGGAGAAATAGCAGAATCTCGCCGCTAGCCGCTACAGCACCCGCGTTCATTTGCACAGCACGACCGGGAGATGATGAGATAACTTTGACATTTAAAGACTGAGCGATCGCTACAGTATCATCACTAGAGCCACCATCGACTACAATGACTTCTATATTTGGATTGGCTTGAGTAGTAGCAATAGCTTCTTTAATATTCCCCGCTTCATTAATAGCCGGAATAATAATCGAAATTTTGGCTGCGTCAATACTCTCACTCATGATTGCTGAGTTTTCTTTTCCGGTTGGTCAGGAAATGAACACTCTACCGTTACCTTCAGATTACTTTCAGCCGTGCCTTTAGTCACGTAAGGTATACCTGCTTCACCGCCAACTTTGATGCCAAATTCTAGAGTGACTTTATCAATATTAGCAACAGGGATTTTCTTAAAAGCATTAAGTGAATAAACAGTGTAAGCCCGAATTGTACCTTCAATTGCTTGGAAATTTTGCACTATCTGTTTTTGTCCAGCATCAGCATCCCATCCCTTATCAATTAGCGCTTCTTCTCCTCCCTCTGGAGAAACTTCGGTAATCACTGGTGGAGCATCTACATTATCTGTAGCTTCAATGTAAATAATAGTGCCATCTTCTAACTGAATAGGTGTGAGTTGAGTCATAGGATAAATCTTGCCTAAAAGAATTGCGTGTAGGGTAGCACATCTGGGCTAACCTACAAATTTTTACGGAAAATGCGGTAAATTTCTTATAGATGCTGGAAATAATTCGGCACAACTATCATAGGGCTTTCCAGGATGAGTCGAGACGCTTTAGTGGTGGGAATTAATACGTATGACCGCTTAAAAAGTCTCAACGCACCAGCTGCGGATGCTGAAGCGATCGCTCAAATTTTACAACACTACGGCGAATTCCAGGTAACGCGACTACCAGCAGTCAAAGACAAGGAAAACCAGACGATTCGCATTGGTAAACAAACTAAGGTTAGTGTAGCTCAGTTAGAAAGAGCGATCGTTCAATTATTTAAGCCAGATGGGAAGCCGCCAGACACAGCGCTACTGTATTTTTCTGGTCATGGATTGCGGAAAAATATCGGAATTCAGGAAGGTTTTTTAGCGACAAGTGAAGTCAACCCCGATGCTGGTAATTGGGGATTATCTCTACAATGGCTGCGGCGATTGCTGCAAGAAAGTGAAGTCAGACAACAAATTGTGATTTTGGATTGCTGCTATAGCGGAGAAGTGCTAAATTTTGCAGAGGCAGATCCAGGCGATCGCGGTAAAGGAAGAGACAGGTGTTTTATTGCGGCTTCTCGTGATTTTGAAGTAGCTTTTGAAGAGATTAATAGCCAACACAGCGTACTAACTGCCGCACTGCTGAAAGGTTTGGAACCAAAACAAGACCGCTGGGTGAGTAACTATACTTTAGTAGACTTGCTCAATCAAGAACATCACCCCTTCCCCCAGCGTCCCATATTTGCTAACTCTGGCGAAGCAATTAATCTCACCCGCAAATGGAATTCCTCTGTTGTTAACTCCACAGTACAGATAAGCTGTTCCACATTTAACTTGCAATAACAGCGTTACCCTTGTTTTTGAC